>JAITES010000048.1 GCA_031281925.1 Treponema sp.
GCGGCGATCAAATGATCCCGCGCATCACCGGGGCCCGGGTTCCATGTCCTGAAGGTAAGGTTTACCGGCCCCTGCGCCGCCCCGCCTGAAGCCTGCTGTTTACCGCCGCCCGCAAAAACACACTGAAGTGCCAGGGCTAAAATCATAATGATAAAAATCCCTTTTTTCATACTGTCCTCCAAAATTCTTCCTGTACTATTACAGACATAGGCCTGTAAATATCAGTTTGAGCTGATACAGTTCATTCTATACAATATATACAGATTTTATAGAATGGACTTTTTTCTCAAAAACATGGAATATAGTTATATCTGTCCCAAAGCCGGTTACTTTGCGGATAGACTCGGGAACATGAGGAGCAATCATTAACACTTCGTGTTAATGTCCGATTTTACATAAGCGGCGAAACGTCCGCTTTTTATAGGAGTAAGGGTAATGCCGGATAAAAACGTATCCACCGATTCCGATGCTTTTTTTACCTATCTGCCCTTCAGCGATGAGGACGAAAAGCTGGGGATGATCTGTACCAATGCGGGAAGTGTTGAGGTACCACCCGAAACGGAGTATCCGCCAAGAAAAAATGAGTATCCCCAGGCGGTGCGGTCTGTTACTGAAGGCAGAACCCTCAAGGAATTCCAGATCCTGTATATCTCCAAGGGCAGGGGCAGCCTGGAAGTCCACGGGCAGCTGCACGAGATGAGCCAGGGTTTGGCATTTTTAGCCATTCCGGGCATACCACACAAGTACAAGCCGGTATACGAAACAGGCTGGCACGAGTACTGGGTCGGCTTTAAGGGTTCCTTTTTTGACAGCATGATCGAAAAAGATATACTCTCGCTGGATCATCTGGTCTTTAACCCCGGAATCAACAGCCGTATCATCGAAAATTTTCGGCTTATCCTGGAAGAGGTAAAAGCCCAGAAACCCCTCTTTCAGTACCGGGCCTGCGCGGGAATTGTTACCCTGCTCATGGATATTTTTACCCTGGAGCGCCGGAATGAGCAGCCGAATTACTATGAGGAAATCGTGGAAAAGGCCAAGATCGTTATGGAAGACAACTGCTTTAGCAATATCAGCATAGCCGAGATTTCCGGGCAGTCGGGGGTTTCCGTTCCGCGCCTAAACGAGATTTTCAAGGCGTATACATCCATGACGCCCTATCAGTATTTTATCCACATAAAGATCCAGAAAGCCAAAGACCTTTTAATACAGAAAGACGCTTCAGTCAAAGAGGTGGCCTCCAAACTGGGTTTCGACGATCAGTTTTATTTTTCCCGGCTTTTCAAGAATAAAACAGGTTTCTCGCCCAGCGAGTTGAAACGCTGAACAGCCTCATCCTGCTGTGCATGGGCGGTACACTCCGAAATCATGGGCCGCCTGATACATGGCAACCACGTTTTCTACCGGGGTATTGTCCTGAATCTGATGGGTCGGCGCAAAATGATAGCCGTAACCGCCCATCATAATTTCCAGGGTGCGCCGCACGTTCTCCCGGACTTCCTGCGGCGTGCCGTAGGCCAGGGGCCCGGCGGTTGATATGCAGCCCCGGTAGCAAAGCCGGTTACCGAAATGGGCCTTGAGATATTCGGGGGCCATGTTGGCCGCTTCCGGCTGAAGGGTGTCAACGCCCGAAACTCCCATCTCGATAAAATCCTCGTAGACCCAGCTTGATGAACCGCAGGTATGGACGATGCTGGGCTTACCGTAAGCTTTGGCAAGGTCGAAGAACTTCCGGTGTATGGGTTTCATGGTTTCAAGGTACAATTCCCGGCTTATCATGGGGGCGTGCTGGGTACCCAGATCCTCGCCAAACCAGACAAAGTCAATATAGTCTTTACATTTATCCAGAAGGCGCTCAAGGTTTTTTAATTGAAAATCCGCCCGGCGGCGCATAAAGGCCAGGGCCGCTTCGTTTTGACTCTGGAGGTTGCAAAGAACATCCTCCATGCCCATTATCCTGCCGTTTGAATTGATGATGTCCGGTGTACCGGAACCGCCGATATAAACGCCGTAATCCTTTCCGTAGGTTTTGGCCTCTTCCAGAGCAGCCTCATAGTCGAAATCGTCGGGATTGGGAACAGGGAACGCGGCAAAGGCTTCGTCATCCGCGTCCCGGAGAGGAAAGTCGCAGAAATCCCAATAGCCGCCGGAGCCGTGTTCCACCCAGCGCATCACACAGCCTTCAAGCTGATTCCGCTGCCGGTTCGGAATTTCCGGGAAAAGCGGTTTTCCGGTATAGGGCGCGCTTATACCCCGGTAATCCACACCCAGAGCCTGAAGAAGTCCTTCCTCATCGGTTTCCTTTATTCCCAGGGCTTCCTTGAGGCGGCGGTGAATGCCATCGTTGTAATCGTACCCGATAGTTACCCGGTCGGTTTTCTCATGGGCGAAAGTTTTTTGCACACGCTCCCTGGCGTTCATAGTTTCTTTTGCTTTAACGATCTTCATGATTTCTCCTGCCTGCAAGATTATGGCGCCTCACCGTAATTGGCTGCGGCGCCTCCATGGATGAATACGCCGGATTGTTCTTATGATTCTATATATACATGCAATTTATAGAATGGATTTTTTTCTCAAAAACATGGAATATAGTTGGTTTGATTCGTCCTCAGCCGTCAGCTTGACGCCCGTTATACCTCCGGTTATACTTTATGATTATGAAGACCGCTATTTCCATAGACGACAGGATTTACCGGAATGCGGAGGATGCTGCTGTCCAAATGGAACTAACCCGGAGTAAACTCTACACTTTGGCTATAAAAGAATATCTACACAACCATGAGGCTGACACCATTAGCAAACGGTTAAACCAGTATTACGAAGATCATAAAACGGTGCTGAACGATGATGTAAACAAAAAGGAACAGGTATGATACAGGAATTTTCGATTGAAAATACATACTCAATAAAAACCAGGCAAACCATCAGTTTTGAAGCTGCCGATGATGCGGATGATATTCATTGCGTTGACGTGGGCGGGAAAAAACTTCTTAAACTAGCGGCAATTTACGGGGCAAACGCTTCAGGAAAGAGCAATGTGATAAAGGGCTTTGATTTTTATACTAACTTTATTCTCAATTCGTTTAGTTCGCTTAAGCCCCATGCGCCTATTCCATTTACACCATTTTTGTTTGATGGTACCTATAGAGACAAGCCGGGATATTTTGAAATTATTTTTTATTTTGAAAATATGCGATATGTCTATACTATTGAAGTAGATAATCATTTTGTGCACAACGAGTCCCTTGCCTGTGAACATGATAATATTAAAGAGATGCTTTTTTACCGCTATTTCAAAAAATTCCATGATTCAAAGATTGAATATGAATGGTTTCAGGGGAAAAACCTGAGCGGAGATATAGAGGCAATTGTACCCATGACACGCGTAAACGCCAGCTTCCTCAATACTGCTGCCCAGCTTAATCATCCTCAGCTGATGAAGATATACCAGTATTTTGCCGATATGGTGCTGCCGGTAATCAAGCCTTCAACCCGTGGGTTTTTACGGACTGTCGATCTTTTGGAAAAAAACGTTAAGGCAAAATATGAAATTATCCAATTGTTGGACAGGGCGGATGTCAGTCTTAAAGATATTATAATTGAGCATGAGGATATAGAAAAAATAACTCTTGCCGACAGAAGTTTCAGGACCTCAGGGCTTTCAACCAGTATATACTTTTCTCATCATTATGATGATGATGATGTACAGCTGCCGTTTAGTGATGAATCTGACGGAACACGACGGCTTTTTGTTCTTGCGGGGCCATTGATGCGCCTTATCCATGAATATACGTTTTTAGCTATTGATGAAATTGAAATGTCTTTGCATGAAGAATTGCTTGAATATTTTCTTAAAACCTTCCTGAAAAACAGTAGTGGATCTCAAATAATGTTTACCACCCATAATCAGGATTTATTGGATTCTGATGTACTCAGGAATGATGAAATATGGTTCGTTGAAAAAGACAAAACAGGAGGAAGCGGGCTGTTTTCTCTAATAGAATTCAAAGATGTGCCGGAAGATGTATCAAGAAGAAAGCTGTACAAAGCCGGAGGTTTTGGAGCCGTGCCGCTTATACTGCATGGAGGCAGGGCATAAAACATGTCAAGGGAAAAAGCCGGCAGACGATTAAAACCCATGTATTTAATATTGGTAGAAGGCAATACGGAGAGAATATATTTTGAAGAATTGTGGAATTGTAATCCCAGGCCCGGATTTACCATAAAACTTAAAAAGGCCAAACATGGTAATCCCGGGCCGCTGGTACAAGAGGCCATGAGGGAACGAGCCGAGGGTGTTTATAATTTTATATGGTGTGTATACGATTGTGATGTTTTTCAGTACAGCGATATGAAGTCGTTTGAAATAATTTATAAAAAAGCAGTAAAAGAGGGAATACAATTCGCAGAGTCCATGCCTTCTATTGAGGCATGGTTTGTACTGCATTATCAAAAGCCTCAAAAATTTTATCAAGGGAAAGACGGGGTAATAAAGGATTTACAAAAATATATTCCCGACTACTGCAAGGAACAAAGGTGGCAGGAGAAAAACTTATATTCAAGTCTGAAATCACGGCAGCATGATGCGTTTCTCAATGTAAAAAGTTTTGAATTAATCAGCCATAAAAATCAGGATAGTTCCACATCAATACATAAACTGGTAAAAATATTTATTTCAGGATCACCGGAGGACGAGACTCCATGAACATCAAATCCGTCCACTGATCATACCCGGTGATCCGGCAGGATCATGATTTTGGAACAAGTTCCCCTACCTCTCAATAATCCAGGTTTCGTAGGCTTCCAGCGTCTTTTTTCCCAGATTCCCCGCGTCCACGCTCTGTTTTTCCGGGCTAAAGTTCATCACAAAGATGTAGTCCTTCTTCCCGGTACTGCGGATCTGGGCGGTAACTCCTTTGGGAAGCACGGTATCCAGGGCGGGTTTAAGGCCGCAGTCTTTCACTCTGTCATGGTAGAAATCCTTAAGGAAATCAAGTCCGGTACGGGCTGCAATGAACCAGGCTTTACCCTTGCCGTAACTGTTCACCGTAAGGGCGGGGCGGCCTGAGTAGAAATCGCTGCCGTAACTTGCCAGTACTTCTGCGCCCCTTGAATGAATGAGTTCGCAGAAATCGTACACTTCGTATTTTTTGTTTTTCCAGTTGATACTGTTTCTGTCCTGAGGATACAGGGAGTCGATCTCTTCGCACCAGATGCCCAGAATCTCCTTGAGGGGGCCGGGGAAGCCTCCGGTAAAACAGAGGTCGTTTTCATCGGTATAGCCTGTAATATATGTTGCGACAAATGTGCCGCCCTTTTTGACAAAGGCTTCAATGGCTTCGGCAACTCCGTTACGGAGCATGTAGAGCATGGGGGCAACGACAAGATCGTAACCTTCAAGGCTCTGTTTCGAGTCGATAATATCCACGGGGATGCCCATCTGCCAGAAACAGGAATAGTGTTCGATTACCGTTTTTTCATAGCCGTGTTTGGCCTGCAGGAGGCCCTTGATATCGTCCAGGATCCAACGGACATTCCAGTCGTAGATGATCGCTGCCTTCGAAGGCGTTGCCGCTCCCACAAGGCCGTCAAGGCCCCTGAGCCGCTCTCCCACGGCCTTTACATCGGCAAAGACTCTTGTGTTTTCCGTTCCCTCGTGATCCACTACCGCTCCGTGGAACTTCTCCGAGGAACCCCGGCCCTTGCGGAACTGGAAGTACTGCACCGTGTCGGAACCGTGGGCCAGGGCCTGCATGGACTGGAGCATGTGTACATTGGGCCGGTGGAGCTTGGTTACAGGCCGCCAGTTGGTAGCCGAGGGGGAAGATTCCATCAGCATGAAGGGCCGCTTTTTAAGGCTGCGGGTAAGATCGTGCCTGAAGGAAAATTCCACGCCCAGGGCAATATCGTCCGCAGTTCCCGTCCATTGGGGGTAGGAGTCCCAGGATGCAACATCAAGGACTTCCGCCAGACGGAAATAGTCTATGCCCGGATATGTGCCCATGAGGTTCGTCGTACAGGGAATTTTTGGGGTAAACTGCCTTAAGGGGGCGATTTCCCAGAGGTAGAAGTCCCTGAACTGCTCGGTGGTAAAACGCATCCAGTCCAGATTGAGGCCGTGGGTACTCTCTTCGCCGATGGGGCTGGGGCTTTCCACCTGCGACCAGTCGGTATAGGTATGGCTCCAGAAACTGGTCCACCAGGCCTCGTTGAGTGCCTCAATGCTGCCGTATTTTTTCTTCAGGTATTCCCGGAAACGTTCCTGGCAGAGGGGGCAGTGACATTCTCCGCCGTATTCGTTGGAAATATGCCATACTCCCAGAGCGGGGTGGTCTTTGTAGCGTTCCGCCAGTTTGGAATTGATAAGCCTTACCTTTTCCCGGTACACGGGGGAGGAGAGGCAATGGTTATGCCTTGCTCCGTGGAGATTCCGCGTGCGGTTCCGGTTCACCCGAAGCACCTCCGGGTAGCGCTGACTCATCCAGGCAGGCCGGGCGCCGGAAGGGGTGGCCAGCACGGCGACGATGCCGTTTTTTGCCAGCATGTCCATCACTTCATCAAGCCATTCAAAATGATACTCGCCTTCGGCGCTTTCCAGTGCGGTCCAGGCGAAGATCCCGACCGAAAGGCTGTTGATGCCGGCAAGTTTTGCCAGGCGCATGTCTTCCTTCCAGATGGTATCCTTCTGTTTTAACCACTGATCGGGGTTATAGTCTCCTCCGTGAAGAATATGGGGAAAATTTGCAACAATGGGTGGATATACTTCGTTATTAAGGCCTTCTTTCATTTCTGTCTCCTCTGTGAGAATTATAGTACATACAACATTAAAAAAATACCCTAAAGGTAAATTTTCAAAAACCGATATTTATAATGATACCGCTCAGGATCATGTGCCCGTTGGGCCTCCTGATCCCGGGCGGGGTGGAACTTAACGGTTCCCCCTCAGTCTTCCGGGGACGGACGGATTGAGGGCAACAGTGGCACAACGGATTAAAATCCGTGGAACGTCTCCGTTGGGGATGTTCCAAAAATGAAAACGTAAAAGTTTTCATCAGCATGGATGCTACAGTGATTTCTGCCAAAGGGGCAGAAACGCTGAAAACTCCAAAGGAGTGTTTTATGATTATCAATCACAACCTTAGCGCAATGTTTGCCGACAGATCCCTCAAAGTCACCCAGAATTATCTGGACAAGAACATGGAGAAACTGTCGAGCGGCTTGCGGATCAACCGCGCCGGTGATGATGCTTCGGGACTCGCTGTTTCTGAGAAGATGCGGTCCCAGATCCGGGGTTTGAATCAGGCGTCAACAAACGCCCAGAACGGTATTTCGTTTATTCAGACTACGGAAGGTTATCTCCAGGAATCCGAAGACATTATTCAGCGTATGCGTGAACTGGCCGTGCAGTCTTCCAACGGTATTTATTCTGCGGAAGACCGGATGTACATTCAGGTTGAGGTTTCGGCCTTGATCGATGAAGTAGATCGGATTGCCTCCCATGCTCAGTTTAACGGAATGAATCTTCTGACCGGAAGGTTCGGGCGGGAAATCGGCGAGAACGTGATTACCGCTTCCATGTGGCTCCATATCGGCGCCAACATGGATCAGCGTGAACGGGTATATATCGGCACCATGACTGCCAAGGCCCTTGGGGTCCGCAATGTCGGTGACGAATCAATTCTTTCACTGTCAAGTCCTGACAGTGCCAACCGTGCCATTGGAACCCTCGACGAAGCGATCAAGAGAATTAACAAGCAGCGTGCTGATCTTGGCGCCTATCAGAACCGTCTGGAGCATGCGGTCCGCGGCCTCGATATCGGGGCTGAAAATCTGCAGGCCTCCGAATCCCGCATTCGGGATACCAACATGGCTAATGAGATGGTCGGTTATACCAAAAACCAGATCCTTAGTCAGTCCGGTACCGCAATGCTGGCTCAGGCCAATCAGAGAAGTCAGACAGTGCTTCAGCTTCTCCAGTAAGACAGGAGAAAGACGTTCCGGGAGTTTTTCCAAAAGGAAATTTTCCAAAGGAAAATTTTTTGAAGAAAAACTCCTAAGCGTTACCGTGTTGAAAAACGCGATAATGCACGGAAAGGCGCCCTTCCGGCTAATTGCCGGAAGGGTTTCTTTTTTGGCGGCGGACTTCGTACAACAGGATTCCTGCCGCAACGGAAACATTGAGGGAATCAATGCGCCCCAGGGAAGGGATGCCGATCAGGGCGTCACAGCGTTCCCGCAGGAGACGGGAGATGCCTTCCCCCTCGCTTCCCAGAATGATTGCAACCCTGCCTTTGAGATCTTTTTTATATGCGTTTTCCCCTTCCATGTCGGCGCCGTAAACCCAGAAACCTGACTCCTTGAGCATATCAATGGCCCGCACGAGATTGGCCTCCTCCGCAGCGGGAACCCAAGCAGACGCCCCCGCAGAAGTCCTGCCGATCACTTCCGCATTTTTTGCGCTGCGGGCCTTCCGGCTAATTACCAGATCTACGGCAAACTGATCGCAGCAGCGCAGTATCGCTCCGTAGTTGTGGGGATCGGTGATCTCGTCCAGTATGAGTACCAGGGCATCCGAGTCTTCCGCAAGGCCCGCTAAAAAATCTTCCACGCTTATATCGGCAGAAAAACTGCCGCCCCCGGCATTGCCTTCAATCTGCAGCGCTATTCCCCGGTGTCCGGGAGCCAGGCGATCCAGATCGTAAGTCCCCGTCCGGTCTACCCGGATCTTGCGTGTCTGCGCCAGCGCCAGCAGTTCCCGCGCCCTGGGCCCCGCCTTGGCGACAAGAAGACTCGTGGCAGGTTTCCCCGCCTTAATCCATTCTTCGATAGCATGAAAGCCTGTTAGATACGTCAATGTTTTTCCTTTGTTTTTTGCCTTCTTTGACCTTGCAGTAAAAATTCTTCAAGGCATTTTAATTCAATGCGTAGGTTTTGCCGTACTTTACAATCTCGTTGGCATAGCCTTTGCCGGAAAGGAATTTGGTGAACGCCGCCTGGGCTCTGGATTCGCCGTGAACCAGGAGGATCTTCTTGAGCCTGGAAGTATCCAGCGACGACAGCCATTCCGTGGCCTCGGCGTAATCGGCATGGGCGCTGAATGCGTTGATCTCTTCAACTTCCGCCCGGCGCTTGAACCACTGCCCGTGTATTTTTACCTCCGCATCGCGGTTACGGATCCGCCGGCCCAGGGTATTTTCCGCCATGTAGCCTACGGTAAGAACAGTGGTATTGGGATCTTCGATGTTGTGTATCAGGTGATGCTGAATACGGCCCGCCTCGCACATGCCGTCCGCAGAGATAATGATAAGAGGGCCCTCGTGATCATTAAGGGCCTTTGATTCGTCGACACTGGTTGTAAAATGGAGACTGTTGAAACCGAAAGGATTCTTGTGATGCTTGATGAAGGCTGCCTTTATATCCTCGTCGTAACATTCGGGGTGTACCTGGAAGATCGTCGTGGCGTTGGTGGCCATGGGGGAATCTACATAGATTGGGATCTCCGGTATTTCCCCATCGTCCGTCAGAAGGTGAAAGTAGTACACCAGTTCCTGGGTACGTTCAATGGCAAAGGAAGGAATCAGGATCTTGCCCCGGTTTTCTACGGCCCGTTTTGCCACAGCGGCAAGCTTTGCCATGGACTGGTCCCCCGAATCGTGGCGCCTGTCTCCGTAGGTGCTCTCCAGAACAATGTAGTCGGGAGCGGGGATCTTAAAATCGGGATCGCGGATGATGGGCTTGTTTTTCCGGCCCAGATCGCCTGAACAGAGTATCCGTACTTCCTTTCCGTCTTTTTTTACCGTTACAAGCGCCATGGCGGAGCCCAGAATGTGGCCCGCGTCAAAAAATTCAAGTTCAATACCGTCGCCTATGTAGATGGGCCGGTTGTAGGAGATGCCTATCATCTGGCCGGTAGCCTGGATAGCGTCCTTTTCATTAAAGAGGGGTTCCCAGGTAAATTTTTCACCCCGCTTGCCGGCCTGTTTCCGCAGATATACGGCATCCCTGGCCTGAATGTTGGCCGAATCCATCATGATAAGGCTGGCGATGTCCCGGCTTGCCGGAGTCGTGTAGATATTCTTATTGTAGCCTTTTTTGGCCAAAAGCGGCAGGAGTCCGCAGTGATCCAGATGCCCGTGGGTGAGAATGGCGGCCTCTATCCGGTCAGGCTCAATGCCCAGTTCCCGGTTTTTGCGATCCGCCTCCGCCCGCGCGCCCTGAAAGGCCCCGCAGTCGATGAGGTAGCTTTTACCGTCAATCTCCAGTACGTGTTTGGAGCCGGTAACTTCTTCCGCCGCCCCCAGTGAGTAAAATTGCAGTTCCATTCGGTACCCCTTCGATAGATCCAGAATACTTGTTATTTCCTTACTGTCAAGTTTATTGTATTATGTAGCAATGGAGTTATGCGGAACTTCGTTCCGCTTCGATTAACGTAAGCGGCGAGACGTCCGCTTCTTATAGGAGGATATATATGCTTATTCCAAAAGTTGAATACCGGATCAATCAGTACCTGCAGTTTCTCAAAGGACTGCGTTATCGGGAACTTTTTCCCCTGGATTTTGAATATTTTGAAACCGAAGAATCTTTCCGCCGGCCGCCTGAGGATAAGGTCAAATGGAAGAAGATAGCCTCAGGCGGAGACTACGGAAAGCCCTGGCACTATGCATGGTTCAGAACTTCCTTCAAGAGCCCTCTGCCGGCCAAGGGGGCTTATCCCCTGTATCTCCGGGTATTCCCCAATGCGGATTCGCTGGTTTTCATTGACGGGAAACCCGCGGGGGCCTTCAATCCCTTCCATAAAAAAGTGAAGGCCGAACGGGACGGAAAGACCCATACGCTCTGCCTTGAAGCCTATGAAGGCCACTACTATCCCGGTGAACATTCCCATTCAGGCCGGAGGGTGATGCTTACCCTGGGACGGCAGATTCCCGATTATCCCAACACATTCGGCGGCGGCTCACTCGTGGAACGGGTGGAACCGGTCTATGGCCTGTACTACGATGTTCGCTGTCTCTTTGAACTTGCCAAGACACTGGATGCGGATTCTCTGCGCCGGGCCCGTATCCTGAAGGGGCTCTACGAGACCCTCATGGAGATTCCCTTCAGCGTAGGGGGCTCCGTTTCCATGGACATGAAGGGCAGTCCCGATTGGCCCCTGCTGGAAAAATTTGCCGCCGGGGCAGCAAAAAAACTACAAACCCTGCTTGCCGCAAAGAACGGCCCCACGGTTCCCGTGATAGATCTTACCGGTCATGCCCACATTGATCATGCCTGGCTCTGGACTATCTGCGAAACCGAAAGAAAGGCCGCAAGAACCTTTATGAACATGGCCGCTCTCTCCCGCGAGTACCCGGAGTTTGTCTTTATCCAGACCCAGCCCGTACAGCTTGAAACGGTCAAGGCCCAGTATCCTGATATCTTTGAAGCGGTAAAGGAAGCCTACA
>JAITES010000086.1 GCA_031281925.1 Treponema sp.
AACAGCCTCAGGGTGAGATCCACCAAGCTGGCGGAGATGCCGGGCTGTACGGAGAAGGCGGGGCTTGATTCGGGCAATACCGATGACTGGGCCCTGCTGCCGCAGAAATCCTGCAATACGGATATAAAAATAAGCGATGAAGGCGCTTCAATAAAAAACGGAAAGATCGAAGCGAAAATTTCCAAAATCGGGCAGATCAGGATCTATAACCAGAAGGGAGAACTCCTCCTCAACGAATATCTCCGCAGCCGCCTTGACATTAAAGACAGGACCTACAGTTCCCTCGAACTTGAAGCCCGTGAATTCAAACCGATAATCGGCGGGGACTACGAAGTTACCCTGAGGCTTGAATCCGTGAATCCCGACGAAAGGATCTACGGCATGGGGCAGTATCAGCAGCCCTGGCTTAACCTTAAAGGAATGGAACTGGAACTGGCGCATCGCAATTCCCAGGCTTCCGTTCCCTTTATGATTTCAAACCTCGGCTACGGTTTTCTCTGGAACAATCCTGCCGTGGGCAGAGTCGGTTTCGGGAAAAATGTGACGACATGGCATGCGAAATCTTCCAAAAAGCTTGACTACTGGATCACTGCCGGGGATAGTCCCGCGGAAATTGAGGAGGCATACGCCGGGGCGACAGGAACGGTGCCGATGATGCCTTCTTATGCGATGGGTTTCTGGCAGTGCAAGCTCCGCTACCAGACCCAGGAGGAACTTCTGCAGGTTGCCCGTGAATACAAAAAACGCGGCCTTCCCATATCGGTAATTGTCGTAGACTTTTTTCACTGGCCCCTGCAGGGCGAATGGAAATTCGATCCTGTCTACTGGCCCGATCCTGATGCCATGATAAAAGAATTGAAGGACATGGGAATAGAACTCATGGTCTCCATCTGGCCCACCGTGGACAGGAGAAGCGAAAACTGGAATGAGATGATGGAAAAGGGCCTCTTGATCCGTACCGAAAGGGGTTTTCGCATCGGCATGGACTTCCAGGGGAATACGATTCACTACGACGCCACAAATCCCGAGGCCAGGGACTATGTCTGGAAGAAGGCCAAACAGAATTACTACGACAAAGGGGTGAAGATCTTCTGGCTTGACGAGGCGGAACCTGAATACTCTGTCTACGACTTTGAAAACTACCGGTATCACCTGGGCCCGGATGTACAGATCGGTAACGTGTATCCTTTGATGTATGCAAAAACATTCTTTGACGGCATGAAGGCTTCAGGACAGAAGAATATCATCAACCTTCTCCGCTGCGCCTGGGCGGGAAGTCAGCGTTACGGCGCCCTGGTCTGGTCGGGCGATATTCATTCTACCTTTGAAAGTTTCCGCAACCAGGTAGCCGCAGGGCTCAACATGGGTCTTGCCGGCATCAGCTGGTGGACTACCGATATAGGCGGCTTCTTCGGCGCCGAAATAACGGATCCCCATTTCCACGAACTTTTGATCCGCTGGTTCCAGTGGGGATGCTTCTGCCCGGTGATGCGGCTCCACGGCTACCGGGAACCCGTCAAGCCGCAGTACGGCACTACCGGAGGGGCCGCATGCCGTTCCGGCGCGGACAACGAAGTCTGGTCTTATTCCGATGAGGTGTACGAAGTCTGTAAAAAATACCTGTTCCTGCGGGAGAGGCTCAAGCCCTATATCGAAAAGATCATGCAGGCGGCCCATGACAAGGGGACACCGGTTATAAGGCCCCTGTTCTACGACTTCCCCCGGGACAAGGCTGCCTGGGAAACCGAAGATGAATACATGTTCGGCCCCGATTACCTTGTGGCGCCGGTGCTCTACGAGGGCCTGAGGGAACGGGAGGTCTATCTGCCCCTGGGAGCCACGTGGACAAACGCCTGGACCGGCGAAAGTTTTGAGGGCGGACGCATTGTTACTTCTTCGGCTCCTCTTGACATTATTCCTGTCTTCTGCAGGGATTCTGCGAAATTGCCTTCATAAACGCGAAAGGAAGAACCATGAAATTCAAGGACGGTTACTGGGAGATACGGGAAGGGGTAAAGAATCTTAACCTTGTTGAGGTGTTTGATGCCGCAAAGACGGAAAGCACTCTTACCGTATATACGGCAACAAAAAAGATTTCCGGCCGCGGGGACTCGGTAAGCGCCATACTGCTTACCGCGGAAGTGAGCTCCCCTATGCCGGATGTCATCCGGGTGCGGATGTATCACCACAAGGGAGAGGCAGAGCGAAGCCCGGCATTCGCCCGGCCTCCTTCCCTTGCCGCTCATGTAAAAACGGAAACCGGCGGCGAAGAATGTGTGTTCTCCGCAGCTTCCCTGTCACTGCGCATACCAAGGGCGGGGCCCTGGCGGGGCATCTTTGAACGGAACGGGAAGAAACTCACCGAGATAATGGGGAGGCAGTCGGGCTGTTTTTCCGTTCAGGGAAGCGGAAGCTTCATGGCCCAGTACCTTAAACTGGGAGTAGGAGAGGCGGTTTACGGTTTTGGCGAACGCTTCGGCCACTTTGTCAAAAACGGCCAAACCGTGGACACATGGAACGAAGACGGAGGGACCGCCAGCGAGCAGGCATATAAATGTGTCCCCTTCTATATTACAAACAGGGGCTACGGCGTCTTTGTATCCAATCCCGGCCGGGTTTCCTTTGAGACGGCCTCGGAAGTTGTAAGCGCCGTTCAGTTTTCCGTGCCCGGCGAAACGATCGACTACTATGTTATTGCCGGAGACAGCCTGCATGATGTGCTGCGGAATTACACCGCCATTACCGGCAGGCCCGCGCTTCCTCCTCCCTGGTCATTCGGGCTCTGGCTCTCGACTTCCTTTACCACCGACTATGATGAAAAAACGGTAAACCGTTTTATTGACGGCATGGCCCGGCGGAAACTGCCCCTGTCGGTGTTTCACTTCGATTGTTTTTGGATGAAGAGCTGCCGGTGGGTGGACTTTGAATGGGACAGGGACATGTTTCCCGATCCCGCAGGAATGCTGCGGCGGCTCAGGGAAAGGGGACTTAAGATCTGCGTATGGATCAATCCCTATGTGGCGCAGAAGTCTCCCCTTTTTGATGAAGGCATGGAAAAAGGCTACCTTGTCAAAAAAGCCAACGGGGATGTATGGCAATGGGATCGCTGGCAGAGCGGCATGGGCCTTGTGGACTTTAGCAATCCCGAAGCGGCAGCCTGGTACAGGGACAAACTGAAAAAACTCCTTGACATGGGAGCGGATTGTTTCAAGACCGATTTCGGCGAACGCATTCCGACAGAGGTTGTGTGGCATGACGGTTCGGATCCGGAAAAGATGCACAATTACTACACCTATCTCTACAACAAAACTGTATTCGGCCTCCTGGAAGAGACAAGGGGCAGGGGAGAGGCGATAGTCTTTGCCCGTTCCGCCACCGCCGGGGGCCAGCAGTTTCCCGTTCACTGGGGAGGCGACTGCGCCGCCACCTATGAATCCATGGCAGAAACACTGCGGGGCGGACTCTCGTTGAGCCTGTGCGGTTTTGGTTTCTGGAGCCACGATATTTCCGGATTCGAGCAAACCGCAAGCGCGGATCTCTTCAAGCGCTGGGTGGCCTTCGGCCTCCTCTCTTCCCATTCAAGGCTCCACGGAAACCAGAGTTACCGTGTGCCCTGGAATTTTGATGAGGAAGCCTCCGATGTACTCCGCTTCTTTACAAATCTCAAGTGCGCTCTTATGCCCTATCTCTGGCAGGCGGCAATAGTTTCCCACAGGGAAGGCGTCCCCATGCTCAGGGCCATGGTTCTGGAATACCCCGATGATCCGGCCTGCGTGTATACGGACAGGCAGTATTTCCTGGGCCCCAGTCTCCTGGTCTGTCCTGTATTCAGCGAAGACGGGAATGTGGATTACTACCTTCCCCCGGGCCGCTGGACCAACATCATTTCCGGCGAAGTTATCGAAGGAGGCCTCTGGAAGCACGAACACCACGGCTACATGAGCCTTCCTCTCCTGGCCCGGCCTTCTTCGGTGATTCCCTTCGGCAGCAACACCGAAAGGCCCGACTACGATTACGGCGAGGGCGTTTGTTTCCATGTCTTTGAAACGGAGGAGGGCATGAAAACCGAAACCGAAGTCTCCGATTCAAAAGGCGAAGCTTCCCTAAAGCTTGAAGTATGCAGAGAGGGCGGCAGAATCCGTGCGGAGGCAGGGGCGGAGGGAAACTGGAAACTTCTTCTCCGTAACATACACCAATGGAAATCCATTAAAGGCGGCGAAGGAAAAGATACGGAACAGGGCCTGCTTGTCGAATCAAAAGATAACACTATTTCGATAGAGCTTTAGACAGGCGGTAGAAGTTCTGCAGATCGCCGGACACATTGGTTCGGGGGCCCTTCAGTTTCAGAGCGACAGGTTCCATGTAGAGGAGCTTCTTTCCATAAAAGCCCAGCCTTAGAAAGAGGCCCTCTTCTCCCCCGTTGGTGCCGTCCATGCCCGCAAACACAAAGTTGCCCAGAGACCAGAACACAGGCCTGTTGTTTACCCATTCAAAACCCTGCGTCACATGGGGATGGGAACCGATGACAAGATCCGCCCCTGCCTCGGCAAGCTCCGTATAGTATTTCCGGGTGAGTCCGTCGGGCGCAAAAGTCCATTCGTTGCCTCCGTGGAAAAGCACGATATTGAGGACATTCTCTCCGTCAACGGCGCCGGAGGAGAGTTTTTCCTTCAGCGCTTCCATGCCGCCGCGGCCTGCGAAGAGGATTCCCGGCCTCTCTTCCCCTGCGGCGGCAGAGGCCCCGTCCCAGCCGCTCCGTTCCCTGGGATATGAGGCAATGCCGTAAACCCTGATCTCGGGCATTCCGGCTTCTCTTTTCATCACAAAGGGAGCGGCCGCAGCGTTAATGTCGCTTCCGGCGCCGAGCACGCCGACTCCGCCCTTCTTAAGATGCGCAAGGCTGTCCAGAAAACCTTCCTCCCCGTAATCGAAGACATGGTTGTTTGCCAGAAGCACGGCGTCAATGCCCGCAGCAGCGAGCGCGGAAGCGCAGCGGGGATCGAAACGGAAATTGTAGGCCTTGTCCGTCCTGGAACCTCGTGCGGTAAGCGCCCCTTCAAGGTTCAGCAGGGCAAGATCGGCCTCCGAGAGCAGGCTTGCCGTTTCCCCGAAAATGCCGGAGGGCCCTTCACGGAGGAGTATCTCTCCGGCGCCCCTTCCCAGCATCAGATCCCCCGCCGAAGCTATCCAGAACAGAGACGGCTTTTCATACGGCGTTTCTTTTGCTGCGGACCGCAGGAATTCTGTCAGAGCCGCGGCCTTTTCTTCAATCGGTGGACGCTTCTGCAAGCGCTTTTGCGCACGCTCCTTCCCTTCCGCCCTGTATTCCAGCGATACGGAAACGGTCTTGACCAGGGGATACGCCTCGTCGTTTACCGTAAGACCGTCTACCCTCAGGGCGACACGGGGCGGCGCAAGATCCTCAAGGCTCACAAGATCCTCATCCCCCGCAAGACAGGCTTCGCTTTCCGTTGTAGTGCGGCCTTCCAGAGGATCCGAGGCAGGAAGGTACCAGGTTCTTGAAAGAACGATGCCTTCCGTTTCCTTCCCCCAGGCCTGGCGGAGCCGGATACCTATTGAAGGCTCTTCCTCACCCTTCTCCATGGTCAGTCCCATGGCATGAAGCGCATCTTCCTTGAGGATCCCTTCCAGCCAATGCCGTTCCTTTTCAGGCCCGCCGGCAGCTTCATCAGGAATGACAGCAATACTGTCATACTTTTCCCGGCATGAAAACAGGAACAGACATACGGGAATGAAAAAAGCCAAAAAAGGCAGCCTTATGCGCCGTGCCATTTAGCCTTCCTGTTCCCGATAGTTACGGATCAGCACTTCCCGCACAGCCCCGCGGCC
>JAITES010000143.1 GCA_031281925.1 Treponema sp.
TCTATCAGCGCCTCTTCGTATTCCAGATTTTTTACGGCTTCATCCGTCAGAGCATTTTTAAAAATAGCGCTGCTTATAATACCAAGAATGATAAGCGGAATAACAGCAAAAGGAATGAACACGAGAAGAATTTTTGTACGGATCGGCTTGTTTCGGATCAGACAGTTTAACACCCCGCTTCCCCCGCCTGCGAATCAGGTCCTGGGAGTTCTGAAAAACCCGAAGAGGCTCCCGCAGAAGCCGCCGACAATGTGGGCGAATTCAGAGATGTTGTTGGAAGAAAAAGAGTTAAACAGTTCCCGGCCCAGATAGAGGATCTGAACCAGGATAAAGGTAAGGGGGATTTCCCCCTTGCTAAAGTTGGTAAAGCTCGCCAGGAGGATCATCATAAAGACCACCCCGCTGGCGCCCATCAGGGCGGTGGAGAAAAAGATCGTATTGAGCACACCTGTAACCAGCGCGGTGATGAGGATCATCACGAGGAGGGGCCGGGAACCATAGATCTCCTCCAGGATGGGCCCGATTAGGAGGATAAAGGAAAAATTGGAAAGCAGGTGAGTCCAGTTGGCATGGCCTGCCACGTGGGTAACAAGGGTTATCCAGCAGCGCGGGTTTCCCACTCTAAAGCTTCCCCGGCCGGGAACCATGAACCAGTATTCGGCAAGGCCCGGCATGATATGGGACAGGAGGAGCACCGCCGCGCTGACAAAGGCAAAGGTCAATACCGTTGGAGCGTTGTACTTTATCCTCACAATTCCAGCTCCACGGGGCAATGGTCGGAGCCTTCGACATCAGGACGGATAATGGAACGCTTCACCATGGGCAAAAAGGCCCTGTCCGTGCAGTGGTAATCGAGACGCCAGCCTACATTCCTCTCCCTGGCCCCCGCCCGGTAGCTCCACCAACTGTAATGGCCCGCTTCGCCGGGGTGAAAATGCCGGAATGTATCCACATGCCCCGCTGCGGTAAAGCTGTCCATCCAGGCCCTCTCCTCGGGCAGGTAGCCGGCGTTTCCTTCATTTTCCTTTGGCCGGGCAATATCGATGGGCGTATGGGCAATGTTGTAGTCTCCGCAGAGTACGAAATGCCGGCCTTTTTTGACAAATCCGTTGCAGAGCTTTAGTATGGCGGCGCAAAAATCCAGCTTATAGGGAAGCCGGACTCCCTTGTCCTGGGAATTGGGAAAATAGGCGGAAATGAGGGTAAAATCCTTAAATTCAGCCTGAAGCACCCTCCCCTCATCATCAAATTCCGGGACACCCAGGGGTTTTATGTCGAGCGGCTGCTCTTTACTATAGACGGCAACCCCCGCGTAGCCGGCCTTTTTGGCGCTGGCCCAGTACGAAAGGTATGGTTTTCCTTTTTTATCCACAGGCGTGATGAGTTCTTCATCAAGCTGATCGGGCCGGGCCTTGGTTTCCTGAATACAGAGCATATCCGGGGATTCTTCCCGCAGCCAGGAGGCAAAGCCCCGTTTTTGAACAGCCCGTATTCCGTTGACATTCCAGGACAAGATTCGCATGATGTATAATATATAGCAAAAGCTTGAAAAGCAAGGGATTCCATGCCGATTTTTGCAGGGGACGGCACCGAATTAGCCGAACGTACTACAGAAAAACTCAAGGAACCGGAAGAATACCGGGTTATTCTTCTCAACGATAACTATACCACCAGAGAATTTGTCGTCGAGATCCTCATGCTGATCTTCCAGAAGAGTTTTGAGGATGCAACCAGACTCATGCTTGACGTGCACCGCCGGGGCAAGGGGACTGCCGGGATCTATACCTACGATATTGCGGTAACAAAGGCCCAACAAGTCCATGAAATCGCAAAAAAATATGAATTCCCGCTCCGTTGTATAGTAGAAGAAGCATGAATTGATTATATTATACTGAGTAGTGGTTTTTTATGGAGAGCAAAAAAATGAAGATATCGGGCCATGTACAGGCGATTATCAATGCCGCTTACAATGAAGCCAAACTGCGTAAGCATGAATATCTGACTCCGGAACATATACTTTACGCCGCACTCGCTTTCAATGATGTTCAGGATGTACTTGCCGCATGCGGGGCAAATCTTGAACAGATTAAATCCGGTATGGAGAATTTTTTTGAACAGAAAATCCCCCTTACCATCGATCAGGAACCTGCCCAGACTGCGGGTTTCCAGAGTGTCATAGAACGGGCGGTAATGCAGAGTCAGTCGGCCCAAAAGCAGATGCTTGATGTGGCCGATATTCTCGTTTCCCTCTTTGATGAAGAACGAAGCTATGCCGGTTACTACCTCCAGAAGGCGGGTGTAAGCCGTTACGATCTGCTCAATGTGCTTTCCCATGGAGGGGACGTGAGGGATGAGCCTTTCGGCTTCCAGAAAACCGGGCGTCCCGGCGATAATGATGGTCTCAAGGAAGGGTCTGCCGAAGATGATGCTGCCGACGGGCAAAAGGCAAGGGCCGGCAAGAAGAGCGCTCTTGAGCGTTTTGCCACCGAGTTGACCGGTCTTGCACGGGAAGGAAAGCTGGAGCCGGTTATCGGCCGGGAAGCGGAGCTGGACAGGACGGTGCAGGTGCTCTGCAGGCGGCTCAAGAACAACCCGGTGCATGTGGGGGATTCGGGGGTGGGAAAAACAGCCATTACCGAAGGTCTTGCCCAGCGTATCGTGGCAGGGGATGTCCCGCCGGCCCTCAGGAATTTTGCCATTTATTGCCTGGATATGGGCGCTCTGGTTGCGGGAACCAAATACCGGGGGGATTTTGAAGAACGGATCAAACGGGTAATCGAGGAAATTCTAAAAAAGGAAAAGGCTATCCTCTTTATTGATGAGATACATACCCTGGTAGGGGCAGGCTCGGTATCCGGGGGCGCCCTGGATGCCTCAAACCTGCTCAAACCGGCGCTTACAAGCGGGAAGATCCGCTGCATCGGCAGTACCCCGCATGAAGAATACAGCAAATTCGTTGATAAAGACCGGGCTCTTTCCCGGCGTTTTCAGAAAATCGATATCAATGAGCCTACGGAAAGCGACGCTATAGAGATTCTTAAGGGGTTAAAAACCAAGTATGAAGCGTACCACAGGGTTCGCTACAGCGATGATGCGGTGGAAGGAGCGGTAAAGCTTGCCGCCCAGTACATTACCGAACGGCGGCTTCCCGACAAGGCCATTGATGTGATAGATGAGGCGGGCGCCTGTGCCCGGATTGAAGCCTACAAGAAAGAGAAAAACGGTGAGGATGCGGAAGGCGAACTGAAGGATGCGCTGCAGACCGAAGAGTCGGTGCAGGAAGGTTCTGTCGAAATAATAGACATAGGGCTGTGCCTGATAGAATCTGTGGTGGCAAAAATTGCCCGTATTCCGGAACGTTCCGTGGGTGAAAGCGAAAAAGACAAGCTCAAGGGGCTTGAAGAGAAGCTGCGCAGGCGCATCTTCGGCCAGGATGAGGCGGTAAACGCCGTGGTTAAGGCGGTAAAGCGCAGCCGGGCGGGTTTCCGGGCCGATAACAAGCCGGTGGCGAATTTCCTCTTTGTAGGGCCCACGGGGGTCGGCAAGACGGAACTTGCCCGGAGTCTGGCGGATATTCTGGGAGTCCCCATGCACCGTTTCGACATGAGCGAGTACCAGGAGAAGCATACCGTATCCCGTTTGATCGGTTCGCCGCCCGGCTATGTCGGGTATGAAGACGGGGGCCTCCTCACCGATATTGTCCGCAAACAGCCGCATGGCGTGGTGCTTCTCGACGAAATCGAGAAGGCTCATCCGGATATTTATAACATACTTCTCCAGATCATGGACTACGCGACACTGACCGACAATAACGGACGCAAGGCGGATTTTAGAAATATCGTTCTTATCATGACCAGTAATGCCGGGGCCAGGGACATAGGGAAGAATCTTATCGGTTTCGGGGAACGGATTCTCGATGAATCGGCGGTTGACGGGGCTGTTGAAAAGCTCTTTACCCCGGAATTCCGCAACCGCCTTGATTCGGTTGTCCGTTTCGGCCATCTGTCAAAGGAAATAATGGTCAACATCGTCCGCAAGGAACTGGACGCATTCGGCGCCCAGCTTGCGGAAAAACATGTCAGACTGGAACTGAGCGATACCTGTGTTGAACAGCTTGCCGCCGAAGGTTACTCCAGGGAATTCGGCGCCCGCAATGTGGGGCGTCTTGTGGAAGAGAAGATCAAGAGTTTCTTTGTGGACGAGGTACTCTTCGGTTCCCTGAGCGAAGGGGGCGCGGCCCGGGCGGATTACCGTGACGGAGAATACAGGATCGATATTCTGGAAAATGTAACGGCCTGACAGACTAATTATGACAATAGGCCCCGATCCTGATTTTCCCTATATCACGGAAGCGGATCGTTACGCCTTCCCTCCTCCGGAAAACTGGGGTGACAGTATCATTGCGGTGGGGGGAAACCTTTCGCCGGGAATGCTCCTTTCCGCGTATGAGCAGGGAATTTTCCCCTGGTACAACCCGGAAGATCCGCTGCTCTGGCAGTCCCCCGATCCCCGCTTTATAATTTATCCGGGCGGCCTCCATGTATCACAATCCATGGAGAAGCTTCTCAGGCAAAAAAAATACGAAATCAGTTTTGACAGGGACTTTCCCGCGGTGATACGGGCCTGTTCGCAGATACAGAGGCCGGGCCAGGGCGGCACCTGGATTACAAAAGATATAATCGAAGGCTACACGGAACTGCACAGACTGGGTTATGCCCATTCCGCGGAAGCGCGTCTTGACGGAGAACTTGCCGGAGGCTGTTACGGTATCAGGCTGGGGCGCTGTTTTTTTGGGGAATCCATGTTTTCCGGAAGGCCGAATTCCTCCAAGGCGGCTTTTATCAGCCTGGCCCGCCGTCTCTTTGAAGATGATATTGCCTTTATCGACTGCCAGGTTCATACGGATCATCTTGAAAGCCTTGGAGGTGTGGAGATAAGCCGCACCTCTTATCTCAAACTGCTGTACAAAAATCTGGGTATGCGGGAAGAACACTGGGACAGAAGGGGAAGCTGGGACAGCGAATAGTTTCAGGAAAAGAAGGATACTGCGTTTTCAAAGAGATGCTGATCATGGTTTCCGCTTACATTTTTGTAACAGTGTTTACGCCAGCGTTCCGAATGGGCCATCTTTCCCAATACCCGGCCGTCCGGAGAGCTGATCGCCTCTACCGCATAAAATGAACCGTTGGGGTTATAGCGTCCGTCCATGGTCGGCCTTCCTTCAAGATCCGCATACTGGGCCGCAATCTGCCCCCCCGCGATAAGGTTCCGCATCATCTCTTCGCTGCACACAAAACGGCCTTCCCCATGGGAAACAGGAAGTGTGTGGATGTCGCCGGTTTTACAGCCCGAAAGCCAGGGAGATTTAACGCTGGAGATCCGGGTATGTACCAGCATGGACTGGTGGCGGCCGATGGTATTAAAGGTAAGCGTAGGATTGTCCCCTGGGGAAGCGTCGCTCCCGCGCAGGGCGGCGGAGGGTTCAGGGCCGCTTTCCACAATTCTTCCAAACGGAACAAGGCCCAGTTTGATTAGAGCCTGGAAACCGTTGCAGATCCCCAGCATGAGGCCGTCCCGTTTCTCCAGAAATTCATGTATACTCTCTTTCAGCCGCGGATTGCGGAAAAATGCGGTAATGAATTTCCCTGAACCGTCAGGTTCGTCACCACCGGAAAATCCGCCGGGGATCACGATCATGCGGCTTTCCCGGATAAACTTTTCAGCTTTTTCAATGGAAAGGCTTACGTCTTCTTTTGTCAGATTCCGTATGATCAGGGGAAGGGCTTCCGCTCCTGCCCGTTCAAGGGCATAAATAGTATCATATTCGCAGTTTGTTCCGGGAAAAACAGGGATAAAGGCTTTCGGTTTTCCCGGGACGGGGAAAACGGATCTCCGCGCTCCGGCTTTTTCCGCGTAAGATATTACAGGCACTGTTTCTGCGTCTTCTTTTCCCAAGGGATATACGCCTTCCAGCACGGATTCCCATGTTTTTTGCAGGGACAGAAGATCTGTTTCTTCATTGCCTGCAATAATACGGTATTGATCGATAGTGCGGCCAAGGAGGATCACCTCATCGCCTGAACCGGCTTCGGGTCCGTCCCCGGCAAGTTCCAAAACAAAGGAGCCGTAATTTTTGGTAAAGAGAAGCCCGGTATCAATACTGTCATCCAGACGGAGACCGATCCTGTTTCCCAGGCACATCTTGAAGATCGCCTCCGCCGTTCCCCCGAATCCCGAAGCCCTGGCGGAAAGAACTTTCTTTTCCCGGATAAGGCTTTCCACATAGTCAAAAGTTTTTACAAAGCTGCCTGCCTCACCCTTTATCAATACCACTGTGGAATGAGCCTTTTTGAATTCCCCAGAGACGATGTTTTCCGCGTTTCCCGTCGAGACGGCGAAGGAAACCAGGGTGGGCGGCACATGGAGATTCTCAAAGCTTCCCGACATGGAATCCTTGCCGCCTATTGCCGCAACGGAAAGCTCAAGCTGGGCATCCAGGCTGCCGAGCAGAGATGCAAGAGGTTTGGCCCAGCATTCCGGGCCTTTAAGTTTTTCAAAGTACTCCTGAAATGAAAGATAACATTCCTTCCGGCTGCCTCCCGCGGCAACAATCCTGGCAACCGATTCAATTACCGCCGAATATGAGCCGCAGTATGGATCCTGTTCGGTCAGATATGGGTCGCAGCCGTATGACATGAGTGAAACGGTATCCGTTTCTCCGTTTTCCACGGGGAAGAGCGCGGCCATGGCGTCTATGGGGCTTGCCTGGTATGTTCCGCCGCCGGGCATGAGAACTGTTCCCGCTCCTATGGTGGAGTCAAAACGTTCATAGAGTCCCTGCTGGGAAGAAACATTGAGGTTCTTTACAAGGTTTCGAAGACGCTCCTTCAGGGACAATTCGTTATTAAGGCAGGCGGCAGGGACTCCGGACTCTGCCGGCAGATTTACCGCCCTCTTCCCGATCCTTGCACCGGCATGTTTTTCGGCGCCGTTTGTATCAAGGAATTCACGGGCTATGTCAACAATGATTCTGTTGTCAAGACTCATGCGGAGTCTTTCTTCTGCCGTGACTTCCGCAATTACGGTTGCTTCAAGATTCTCTTCGGCCGCATAATCGAGAAAGGTTTCGGCATCACCGGGGGCAACGACTACCGCCATCCTCTCCTGCGATTCGCTTATTGCCAGTTCGGTTCCGTCGAGGCCCTCATACTTTCTGGGTATTTTGCCAAGGTCTATCTCCAGCCCCCGCGCCAGCTCTCCTACGGCAACCGAAACGCCGCCCGCGCCGAAATCGTTACAGCGTTTGATGAGACGGCTTACTTTTTCCTTGCGGAAAAGCCGCTGGAGTTTTCTCTCTTCGGGAGCGTTGCCCTTCTGCACTTCGGTTCCGCCGCTTTCGAGTGAGGAAAAGTTATGGGCTTTGGAAGAACCCGTAGCGCCTCCGCAGCCGTCCCTGCCGGTTCTGCCGCCCAAAAGAATAACAAGATCCCCCGCTTCCGGGCTTTTCCTCGTCACGTGCGATGCCGGAGCGGCTCCGAGAACCGCGCCCAGTTCCAGCCTCTTTGCCGCATAACCGGGATGGTAGATCTCCCGCACAAGTCCTGTCGCAAGCCCTATCTGGTTTCCGTAAGAGCTGTAGCCTGCCGCGGCTCCCGTTACGATTTTACGCTGGGGAAGCTTCCCCGGCAGGGTTTCTGCGGGGGGAGCGAGGGGATTGGCCGCCCCGCTGATCCGCATTGCCTGGTACACATAGCTTCTCCCGGAAAGGGGATCCCTGATTGCCCCTCCTATGCAGGTTGCGGCCCCGCCGAAGGGTTCGATCTCCGTAGGATGATTGTGGGTTTCATTCTTGAACATGAGGAGCCAGGGTTCAAGCCTTCCGTTTACATTGACCTTTACCTTTACGGAACACGCGTTGATCTCTTCGGATTCATCGAGAGAGGGCAGAAGTCCCTTTGTCTTCATGTAGCGTGCGCCGATTGTAGCCAGATCCATAAGTGTGACAGGTTTATCTTCCCTTCCCAGTTCACGGCGGATGGAAAGATAACGTTCCCAGGAGGATGCAATCACCGGATCATCAATTTCGACAGTATCAATGATCGTAGAAAAAGTGGTATGCCTGCAGTGATCCGACCAGTAGGTATCGATCACGCGCAGTTCCGTGATGCTAGGATCCCTTCCTTCGGACACAAAATAATCCCTGCAGAACCTGAGATCCTCCGTATCCATGGCAAGGCCGTAGCCTGAACAGAACTGTTCTATCACGCCGTTACCCAGGAAACGGAAACCGTTCAGAATGGCTACGGATTTTGCGCTCTCATAATCAAGGATCAGGGTTTCAGGCTTTTCCATGGAAGCCTCGTGGCTTTCCACCGGGTTAATCACATATTTCTTGACGGCCTCAAGTTCTCCGCCGCTGAGCTTCCCATAGAGAATATAGAGCCTTGCATTCCTTACCAGAGGTCTTTCGCACCGGAAAGCCATCTGTATACACTGGGCGCAGGAATCGGCACGCTGATCGTACTGACCCGGCAGGGATTCTACCGCAAAAACAATACCGCCGCCTGATTCCCTGAAATCTTCACCGTATACATGATCAAGCTGCGCTTCGGAAAACACAGTGTTTCTGCACTGATCAAAGACACTCTCTTCGATTCCTTCCACATCGTAACGGTTAAGAATCCTTAAATCCGAAAGGCTTTTGATGCCCAAAAAGTCCCGGAGATCAAGAAAAAGCCGCCGGCTTTCAACGGCATATTCCTTCTTTTTCTCTACATAGATTCTGTATACAGCCATTCCATTGCCTTTTTACCGATATCTTTCCTGTAATACATGCCTTCAAAGCGGATCTTTTCCGCCTCCCGGTAGGCGCCGTCCACTGCCGCCTTCAGATTATCCGCAAAGACGGTGATGCCCAGCACCCGTCCGCCTGAGCTGACAATCCCGTCCTTCAGGGCAGTGCCGGCATGGAAGATCCAGGTATTTTTTTGGGAAACATTTTCAAGGCCCGTGACGGGAAACCCGGTTCCGTACGCTTCAGGATAGCCCCCCGAAGCCAGGACCAGGCAGCAGGAGGCTCCGCTCCGGCACCGGACTTCGATTTCGGCAAGCCGCTCTTCTTCCACGGCCTGCATGATCGACAGAAGATCTGTTTCAAGAAAGGGAAGCACGGCCTGGGCCTCGGGATCTCCGAAACGGCAGTTGTATTCGATAACTTTGGGACCTTCCCCGGTGAGCATGAGTCCGAAATAGAGGCAGCCCTTGAAAGGGCTCCCTTCACGGTTCATTGCATCTATTGTAGGCAGGAAGATGGTCTTCATGCAAAGTTCAGCGGTTTCTTCCGTGTAACAGGGATTCGGGGCAATCACGCCCATGCCGCCGGTATTGGATCCGCTGTCCCCGTCCCCGGCCCTCTTGTGATCCATGGACGAAGGCAGGGGAACGATTGTTTTTGAATCGGTAAAGGCCAGCACCGTTACTTCGGGCCCCTCAAGAAATTCCTCGACAACAACCCTGTTACCGGATTCGCCGAAGATTCGCTCTTCCATGATCCGGCGGAGGGCCCCTTCCGCCTCATCTTCGTTCCGCGCAATAAAGACACCCTTGCCCAGAGCCAGACCGTCGGCCTTGATAACCACAGGATACTGTTTCTGCGATCTTATATAGTCAAGAGCCGGATCAAAACCGTCAAAGACTTCACAGGAAGCCGTAGGGATACTGTACTTCTCCATGAGCCGCTTGGAAAAAACCTTGCTCCCCTCGATCCGCGCGGCCTTTGCGGAGGGCCCGAAGGCGGGAATTCCGGAAGCACGGATACTGTCCGCCATTCCCTGTACAAGAGGATCGTCCGGGGAAACTACCGCAAAATCAATGCCGTATTCCTGTATGTATGCAAGCGCGGCTTTAATATCAACAGGCTTGCCGGGAAGACACTGAGCCTCTCCTTCAATGCCTCCGTTCCCCGGCATTGCGTAGATCTTTGAAATGCGGGGGTTCTCCCTGAGTTTCTTTATGATGGCATGTTCCCTTCCGCCGCCGCCGATGACAAGTATCTTCATGTTTCTTTCTCTTCGGCGGCAATTTTTTTGCAGATCATCTCTACCGCTGCGGGGAGAAGGATCCACTCGGCCTCTTCCATGATCCTTCTCTGCAAGGTTTCCGGAGTATCGCCTTCTTTTACATCCACCGCCTTTTGGGAAATAATTTTCCCGCCGTCGATGGATTCGTTCACATAGTGAACCGTGGCCCCGCTTAGCTTGACTCCCCTTTCAAGCGCGGCCTCGTGTACCTTGAGGCCGTAAAATCCCCTGCCTCCGAAACTCGGCAGGAGGGAGGGATGAACATTGATGATCCTTTCCGGAAAGGCCGCAAGAAGCTCCTTTCCGATTGGCAAAAGAAAACCTGCCAGCACTACCAGCCCGATTCCGTTTTCGTTCAGGGCTTCAAGCATGGCGCGATCGTATTCAACAGGATCCGCCTGATTGTTAAGCCTGGTGTAATTCTTTTGGGCCAGGATCTTTACAGGGATGCCGTTTTCTTCCGCCCGTTTTAGGGCATAGGCGCCGGCCCTGCTTGAAACAACAAGGCTTATTTTTCCTGAACGGAGGACGCCGCTTTTCTCCGCATCCACAAGCGCCTGGAGGTTTGTGCCGCCGCCTGAAACCAGGACCGCAACACGCGTCACAGGACTACCTCGTGGCTGCCTGAGCGTATCTCTCCAATGACGGCGGCTTTTTCCCCGGCGGTTTTCAGTATTGCAAGGGCCCTGTCCGCCTCTTCCCGGGGAACCAGTATGCACATGCCTATACCCATATTGAATACATTGAACATATCACGTTCGGGAACGGAACCGGCCTTTTGCAGAAACTTAAAAACAGGCGGCGTGTCAACAGCATTCCTGTCGATGTGTATTGAAAAATTTTCCGGAACCGCCCTGGGAATATTTTCAAAGAAGCCGCCGCCAGTAATGTGGGCAATCGATCTGACATTGACTTCTTTCAACAGGGAAATTACCGCGTTGACATATATCCTTGTGGGAGTCAACAATACTTCCCCTATGGGGGCCCCCAGTTCTCCTGAAAGGGAATCAAGGGCGACACCGTTTTCTTTCAGGATCTTCCGTACCAGGGAAAAACCGTTTGAATGAAGCCCCGACGAGGAAAGGCCGACAAGCACGTCTCCTTCCCTTACACTTTTACTGTCAAGGATCTTTTCTTCATCGGCAATACCGACGGCAAAGCCTGCAAGATCGTATTCGCCTTCCGCATAGAGGCCGGGCATCTCGGCGGTTTCCCCTCCGATAAGGGCGCAGCCTGCCTGTATGCAGCCTTCGGCAACACCCGACACTATCGCCGCTACTTTTTCAGGTTCGCTCTTCGGCAGCGCAATGTAATCCAGAAAGAAGAGGGGCTTTGCGCCTGAACAGACAATATCGTTCACGCTCATGGCGACACAATCAATGCCGACGGTATCATGTCTGTCCATCGCAAAGGCTATCTTGAGTTTTGTGCCGACTCCGTCCGTGCCGGAAACCAGCACCGGTTTCTTCATGCCGGAAAGATCCGGCCGGAAAAGGCCGCCGAAACCGCCGAGTTCCCCGATAACGCCGGGAATAAAAGTCTTTTTTACCTTTTCGGAAAAAAGCCTGACCCCTTCATAGCCTGCGGTAACATCGACTCCCGCGTCCCTGTACGCGTCACTGAAACTTTTCATAAAAGATATCCCTGGGGAACAGCCTGCATTTCGGCTTCCGGCCCGGCTTCATGCTGCATCTTATCCGTGTGCCCGGTCCCGGCCGGCGGCGAAGGGTATTTACCGGTAAAACACGCGGCGCAGAAACCGCCTACGGGACGGTCATTCAGCATGAACACAGAACCTGTACTGAGATAGCCCAATGAATCCGCTCCGATAATCTTTGCGGTTTCTTCAACAGTATTGTTGGCGGCCACAAGGTTTTCACGGGAACTGATATCCGTGCCGTAGTAGCAGGGATTGATAAAAGGCGGGGCGCTTACCCTCATGTGTACCTCCCTGGCTCCGGCATCCCGCAGGGTTTTTACGATCCTGGCGCTGGTGGTTCCGCGGACAATGGAATCGTCGATAAGCACCACCCTTTTACCGGCTACCGTCGCCGCAATGGGATTAAGTTTGATCCGCACAAGGTTTTCCCGGTTAAGCTGCCCCGGTTCGATAAAGGTTCTGCCTATGTATTTGTTCTTGATAAAACCCATGCCGTAGGGGATGCCGGACTGCCTCGCGTAGCCCAGGGCGGCGTCAAGCCCCGAATCGGGAACGCCTATAACCACATCCGCCTGTACCGGATGCTCCAGGGCAAGGAAGGCCCCTGCCCGCTGTCTGGCCGTATGCACGGAAACCCCGTCCAGAACCGAATCGGGCCTGGAAAAATAGATATACTCAAAGACGCAATGGCTTACTTTTTGTGTTCCGCAGTGGGTACGGATACTGCGGAGGCCTTCATGATCCACCACCGCAATCTCTCCGGGTTCCACATCCCGCACAAACTCTGCGCCGATACCGTCAAGCGCGCAGCTTTCGGAGGCAAATATCCACGCATTTCCAAGCTTCCCTATGCACAGAGGCCTGAAACCAAAGGGATCGCGGACGGCCATGAGTTTACGGGGACTCATAATCAAAAGCGAATAGGCTCCGGCGATATGATCCATTGCGGCGCCGACCGCTTCTTCTATCGAAGGTTTTGAAAGACGTTCGCGTGTTATAATGTATGCGATAACTTCAGTATCGCTGGTGGTCTGAAAAATAGAACCTGAAAGTTCAAGCCTGTTTCTCAGTTCCCCGTGATTGGTAAGATTCCCGTTGTGGGCCAGAGCCATGGAACCCTTGATATGATTCACCGTGAGTGGCTGCGCATTAAGCCTGACATTGGCGCCGGTGGTTCCGTAGCGCACGTGTCCTATGGCTATCTGCCCATGCCCCAGGCTATCCATGGTCTTGCGGTCAAAGACATCGCTTACCCTGCCGAGATCCTTGTGCACCGAAATTTCCCCTTCGTTATTTACGGCTATCCCGCAGCTTTCCTGTCCGCGGTGCTGCAGGGAATAGAGGCCGTGGTATACACAATCGGTAATTTTCCAGGGCGAAGCGTCTCCGTAGACACCGAAGATACCGCATTCCTCATGGGGCTTGTCTTCAAAAAGAATGGAGCTACTCTCCAAGGAGACGCCTCTGTACTTCGCCGTAAGCGTCTTCCACTCCTCCCATGTCCCGGCGGAAACGGTCTTTGTCCAGCTTTTCCCCGGTACGGGTATCCCAGAAACGGCAGGTATCGGGGGAGATCTCATCGGCCAGTACCAGATCCCCGGAGGGAAGCTTCCCGAACTCAAGTTTGAAGTCTATAAGACTGATATGAACACTCTCAAGGTATTCGCCAAGGATACTGTTAATCTTAAACGAATAATCCGCAATCAGTTCCAAATCTTCCCTGCCGGCAAGACCGAGCGCCCGGATGTGATACTCGTTTACCAGCGGATCGCCCAGTTCGTCATTTTTGTAACAGTATTCAAGAACCGGAAAGGCAAGCTTTTCGCCTTCGCCGAGGCCCAGGCGTTTTGAAAGGGAACCGGCGGCAATATTGCGGACTATAACTTCCAGGGGAACTATGCTTACCTTTTTTACCAGTGTATCGGTATCGGAAAGCTCCCGGACAAAATGGGTAGGAATGCCCTTTGATTCAAGAAGCCGCATCAGGTGGTTGGTGACACGGTTATTGATCTGCCCTTTTCCGCGGATAGTACCTTTCTTGGCGCCGTTAAAGGCGGTAGCGTCATCCTTGTAGGAAACGATAAAAAGATTGGGATCCCCGGTACGGAATACCTTCTTCGCCTTCCCCTCATAAACCATCTCACCCTTTTCCATGCTGCTGAATCTCCCTGTCTTGTTCATTCACGGCCGCGGCCATCTCTGCACGTTTATTAAGAAGTTTTTCCGTAAGTTCAGGATCATCAAGTGACAGTATCTGTGCGGCCAGGATTGCCGCGTTTTCCGCCCCGTCAATGGCTACGGTGGCAACGGGTATGCCGCCGGGCATCTGTACGGTCGACAGCAATGCGTCAAGGCCGTCCAGCGCGGAAGACTTTACCGGAATACCGATCACCGGGAGCGTGGTATGGGAGGCCAGAAAACCTGCCAGATGAGCGGCCTTCCCCGCCGCTGCAATGATAACGCCGAAACCTGCTTCCCGGGCGGCAAGGGCAAAATCCCTCGCCTTGGCGGGCGTGCGGTGGGCGCTCATCACATGGGTTTCGAATGGAATACCGAAGGAAACGAGTGTCTCTTCCGCCTTCCTGAGCACCGGATAATCGCTGCCGCTTCCCATGATGATTGCCGCTTTCTTCGCCTTACCCATGATGGGATAATAGCATATTTTGCATTTTCCGGTTAAGTGGTCTGTCTATAGACAGACCTTGCATTTGCAAATGCGGTTTTTAAGGCAGCCTGTTTGGCCTCTTACGCTTCCTTAAGAAAGGCAAGGTAGCCCTTCCAGGTTGTGTAGAGGTCTATCTTGCTTATCACTTCAAAGGGTGAATGCATTGAGAGCACCGGTACACCGCAGTCGAGGACTTCGATGCCCAGCCGGGCCGCATGAAGGGCAATGGTACCGCCTCCGCCCTTGTCAACTTTCCCCAGATCCCCGAACTGCCAGCTTATCTTGTTTTTCTTCATGATCCGCTGAATCCGGCGGCAAAATTCCGCGTTGGCATCGCTTGCGCCGTATTTGCCCCCTGAACCGGTATACTTGCAGAGCACGAGTCCCTTTCCCATAAACGAAGCGTTCTTCTTGTCAAACACGCTGCCGTAGGTGGGATCATACGCGGCGTTCACGTCCGCGGAAAGCATGGCCGACTGTTCCAGACAGCGGTGAAAATCCTCCGCGGGGCAGAGACGCTGAATAAAGCTTTCAAAGGCCGTGGACTGGGCTCCGGTATTCCCGTAGGAGCCTATCTCTTCCTTGTCCGAAAAATAGACAAGCGCCGTTTTCCCGGGGGGGCCTTTTTCACCGGCAAAGTTGAGAATCGCCCTTAAAGCCGGGTAGACGCAGCAGCGGTCGTCGTGGCCGTAGGCCCCTATCATGCTCCGGTCGAATCCCAGATCCCGTGCCTTGAACGCGGGAACAAATTCGATCTCCGCTGCGGCAAAATCCTCTTCGGTGGTACCGTACTTTTCATTGAGCAGGGAGAGTATGCGGAGCTTTACCTTCTCCTTTACCTTTTCATCCTTGAAGGGCCTGGAACCTGCCAGTATATCAAGGTCTTCCCCTTCGATGAGTTCTATACCCTTCTTCTGCATCTGTTCCCGCGCCAGATGGGGAAGCAGGTCCGTGATGGTAAATACAGGATCGTCCTCGTCTTCGCCCAGCCGGATCTCCTTCTCCTTGCCGTCCCCGCCGATCAGGATCCCGTGCATGGCAAGGGGAATGGCCGTCCACTGGTATTTCTTGATGCCGCCGTAGTAGTGGGTATCCAGCAGAGCAAATTCGCTGTCCTCGTAGAGGGGATTGGTCTTGAGATCGAGCCGGGGTGAATCCAGATGAGCCCCCAGGATATTGCTTCCCTCCCGGAGCGCCTTCTTCCCGATGATAGCCGCAATGACGGATTTATTGTGAATATTCCGGTACACCGCGGTTCCCGGCTTCAGGGCGTCTTTTTTTAGCTCATCAATGCTGACAAAACCGTTTTTTTTGAGAGTTTTTATTATTTCGGCGGTACATTCCCGTTCGGTCTTCCCCTTGTTGAGGAAATCCTTGTAGCCCTGGGAGAATTTTTCAATTTCTTTCTCTTCCTTTTCATCAGTCTGCTCCCAACAGTTCTTCAGATTGAAAAAAAGCGTGTCCTGAAGTTTCTGTCCTTCTGTTTTTTTACTTTCTTTTTCGGCTGCCATAATGATGCTCCTTGTTCCATATCTACTTTCAGGATATAGTATTTTTTATGAATGTTCGAGTACGTTATGCGCCCTCCCCTACGGGGCTGCAGCACATCGGCGGGATACGAACCGCCCTGTTCAACTATCTTTTTGCCCGGTCATCAGGGGGGAAATTCATCCTTCGTCTTGAAGACACCGACCGCAGCCGTTTCGATCAGAGCTATGTGCAGAATCTCTACGATACTTTTGAATGGCTGGGCCTCGAATGGGACGAAGGGCCCGGAGCCGGCAGAATTGAGAATTCAAGAGTTGAAAATTCAATCGAGGGGGAAACAAAGTTTTCTTCAGGATCCTACGGCCCCTATATACAGTCTGAACGTACCGAACTGTACAGGAAATACGCGGCAGAACTCCTGGCAAAGGGAAGGGCCTATTACTGTTTCTGCACTTCCGAAAGGCTTGAAAAAGTGAGGATGGAAAGGGAGGCGGCACATTCGAGCGAGACAGGCTATGACCGCTGCTGCCGTTCAATCCCGGCCGGGGAAGCCGCGGCGCGGGCTGCCGCAGGGGAACCCTGTACCATAAGGCTGAAGATACCGCTTGAAAACGACGCTGCAGGGAGGGACGCTTCCCTGCTCCCGACCGTAACCTGTTTCCGGGACTTTCTGCTGGGGGATATCGAATGGAAAAATTCCGATGTCAATCCCGATCCTGTTTTGCTTAAATCGGACGGTTTTCCCACCTACCATCTTGCCAATGTGGTGGACGACCACCTTATGGAGATTAGCCATGTGCTGCGGGCCCAGGAGTGGCTCTCTTCCACGCCCCTCCATGTGATCATGTACCGCTGTTTCGGCTGGGAGTATCCTGAATTCTGCCACCTCCCCATGGTGATGGGAGAAGACGGAAAGAAACTTTCAAAACGCCACGGCGCTACAAGCGTGGACGAATTCCGCCGTCAGGGCTACCTTCCGGAGGCCCTTGTCAACTATGTGGCCCTCCTGGGAGCCTCCTATGAAGAGGGGAAGGACATCTACACTCCGGAAGAACTGGCCGCAAGCTTTAAGCTGGAAAAACTCAACAAGGCTCCTGCGATATTTGATTATAAAAAACTTGAATGGTACAACGGACAGTATATCCGTATGAAGGATGACAATGTTCTTGCGGAGATGAGTCTCCCCTGGGCTGTCGAACAGGGCCTCTTTGGAGAGGCGGGCAGGGCGCCCTCTGAAGAACAGCGGAAACTTTACGCGGCTTCCATGTTTCTGGTGAAGGAACGCGCAGTGTTTCTGCGGGATATACCGGAAAAACTCAGCTATCTCTTTTCCGAGCCGCCGGTTCCTGCCGCGGAGGAATTTATTCCCAAAAAGGGAGATCTGGCCCAGGCAGTAAGGCTCCTCAAAATGGGAAGGGAATCGGCGGAAGCCATGGCCCGCTCGTCAAGCGATGCCCAGGCGGAAGAAATGGTTAAAGCCTCTGCGGAAAAAAACTCGGTAAAGCTTGGGGATCTTCTCATGCCCCTGCGGGTAGCGCTTACCGGGGCCAGGGTCAGCCCTCCCCTCTTCGGTTCCATGCGGCTCCTCGGCCCGGAAAAAACCCTCGCACGGATCGACAGGGCTCTTGCCGCGCTTGAATAACACGCGTTTGAATAACGGAAGAAATTAACCGCAAATTCCGCTCAATTCAGGCAGTCTGTTCCGGCCTTGATGAGCGGCTTTCTGAATCGGCAAAAGCCGCCCGGCAGGCTTCGTTTTTAACCTAATTTTAACAATCACCTTACATATCCTTAACAGTACATCGTTATATTTGCTGTAGATTGATATTTAAGGAGTGATCATGAAAAAGCTTTTTATCGCCCTGGTGTTGACGGCCGCATCCCTTGTTTCCGTTTTTGCGGGGGGTTCAAAAGACCAGAGTTCAGGCGGTGGAACCGCCCCAAGCTCCGCACAGCCCCCGGCGGCCTATACCGTAACGGTGGCGGGTTCTACCTCGGTAAGCCCCCTCATGGAACTGTTGATCGCCGAATACGCCAAGGTACGTCCCAATGTTAAATTCAACATGAGCGCCACAGGTTCAGGCGACGGCATCAAGGCCGTTCCGGCGGAGACCGCGGAAATCGGCATGTCCAGCCGGGAACTGAGCCCGGCGGAGATTGGAACCGGCATCGACGAGCACCTCATCGCCATCGACGGCATCGCGGTGATCGTCAACGGGAGTAACCCGGTCTCCAACCTGAGCATCGACCAGATCCGGGATATTTATACCGGTGTGGTGAGCGACTGGAGCCAGGTGGGGGGCAGGGCCGGCAAAATCGCCGTGGTGTCCCGGGAACCAGGTTCGGGAACCAGGGGGGCTTTTGAGGAGATCATCAAATTCCAGGACAAACTGGTCATGGGGGCCATAGAATTCGACGGAACCGGCGCGGTCAAGGCCGAGATTTCCCGCAACGCCGACGCCGTGGGCTACATTTCCCTGGGTTCGGTGGATAGTTCCGTCAAGACCCTGAGTGTCGGCGGCGTTGTAGCTACCACCGCCAATGTGGTAAACAACAGCTACAAGATCGCCAGGCCCTTCCTCCTGCTCACCAAAAAAGGCAGAGCCCTCAACAGCGAAACCACGGCCTTCCTTGACTGGATTCTGACGGAAGCCGGACAGGCCATCGTCAAAACAAGCTGGATTTCCGTTAAATAAAAGAGTTATGCTTGATCGCCGAAGGTCCGATGTTTTTTTCGCCTGCCTCTTCCGGGTAATGTCGCTTACATCGGTGCTGGCGCTGGCCTCCATCCTGATCTTCGTTTTTGTTCAGGGTGCGG
>JAITES010000163.1 GCA_031281925.1 Treponema sp.
CCTCCGCTATTCCCTATTTTCTGCGTTTATGGCATAGTATAGCCAGATGTTCTGCTGCTTCGGAGGGATTCTGTGTATAAAAGTGTAGACCCCAGGGTCAATTTTCCTAAACTTGAGGAGGAGATCCTCATCTTTTGGGAGAAAAATCATATATTTGAAAAGTCAGTTTCCCGGCGCGAGGGAAGGGAAGAGTTTATCTTTTACGACGGCCCCCCCTTTGCCACGGGCATGCCCCACTTCGGCCATTTTATCCCCAGTACCATCAAAGACATCATTCCCCGTTACATGACCATGAAGGGGAAGAAGGTGGAACGCCGTTTCGGCTGGGACTGTCACGGCCTTCCTGTCGAGACACTCATTGAAAAAGAACTGGGCCTCAATTCCAAGACGGACATAGAAACCTACGGCATTGCCAAATTCAACGAAGCCTGCCGTTCCGCGGTGCTCCGCTACGTGAAGGAATGGAGGGCCATCATTACCCGTCTGGGCCGCTGGGTGGATTTTGATAACGACTACAAAACCATGGACGGCGACTACATGGAGACGATCTGGTGGGTGATGAAGAGTCTCTGGGAGAAGGGTCTTCTCTACGAGGGCTACTACATCCTGCCCTACTGTCCCCGCTGCGCCACGGTGCTTTCCGCGCACGAACTTAACCTGGGCGGCTACAAGGATGTTCATGATCCTGCAATCACGATCCGGTTCAAAGTTAAAAGGGGGGGTAATCCGCAAAGCGGATTACCGAGTGAGCGCCGACCAACGGGAGGAACAGCCGCCACGGATGGCGGCGGCAGCGAACGAGGCGGGCCGGAAGACCGAAACAGGACGTTGAGGTCTGGAGGTTCCCCCCCTGGCTCCAGCCCCGCAAGCGGGTCTTCCGCCACCCCCCTCAGCGGGGGCTCTGCCCCCGCAATGCCCCCGTCACATCCTGACAAGAACCTGCTGGACAACTTGGATGATCACAGTTACCTTCTGGCCTGGACCACCACCCCCTGGACCCTGCCGTCGAACCTTGCCCTCACCGTGGGGCCGGACATTGATTATGTGCTGATCCAGGACGGAACCGACCGCTATATTCTTGCGGAGGCCCGGCTTCCGGCATATTACAAAAACCCCCCGAAGATACCCTCGGACGAGGAGGCGGCCGCCGGGGCTGTGCCAACGGAAGGGGACTGCAAAATCCTCATGAGGGTAAAGGGAGCGGATCTCCTGGGCCTGGAATACGAACCCCTGTTTCCCTATTTTGCCCAGGCCGCGGAACAGAACGCCTTCAGGATTTATCCGGGAGACTTTGTCTCTACCGAAGACGGCACAGGAATTGTACACACCGCGCCCGGTTTCGGCGAAGACGACGCACGGGTGCTCAAGGGAACCGGAGTTCCCACCATCTGCCCCATTGACGCCGAATGTCGCTTTACCGCCGAAGTGCCCGATTACGAAGGACTCTTTGTCAAGGACGCGGACAAGGCAATCATGGAGCGTCTCAAGGCTGAAGGGAAACTGGTAAAACGCGATCAGATCCTCCACTCGTATCCCCACTGCTGGAGATGCGGAAGCCCGCTTATATACCGGGCGGTAAGTTCCTGGTTTGTCAATGTTGAAAAGATCAAGGAAGACATGCTGAATGCCAACAGTCAGATCTACTGGGTGCCCGAACACATCAAGACAGGACGTTTCGGTAAATGGCTTGAAGGCGCAAGGGACTGGGCGATAAGCCGCAACCGCTACTGGGGCAATCCCCTGCCCATCTGGCGCTGTCCCGATTGCGGCAAGATGATCTGTATCGGAAGCCGTGCGGAACTGAAGGAACTTTCCGGTACGGAAGCTGAAGATCTGCACAAACATTTTGTTGACGATATCACCATTCCCTGCGAATGTGGTTCCGTGATGAAACGGGTTCCCGAAGTTCTGGACTGCTGGTTTGAATCCGGCGCCATGCCCTACGGACAGAATCACTATCCTTTTGAAAACAAGGAATTCTTTGACAGCCATTTTCCGGCGGATTTTATCAACGAAAGCCTTGACCAGACCAGGGGCTGGTTCTACACCCTTACCGTCCTTGCCGCGGCGCTTTTCAGGAAGCCTGCTTTCAAGAACTGTATTGTCAGCGGTTTGGTACTGGCTTCCGACGGCAAGAAGATGAGCAAGAGCCTCCGCAATTACACCGATCCTGTGCAAGTGCTGGACACTTACGGGGCCGACGCCGTCCGGTTTTTTCTCATCCACTCGGCGCTCATTAAGGCCGAAGATCTCCGTTACAGCGATGAGGGAGTGAAAGAGGTGCTGAAAAGCATCATCCTTCCCCTCTGGAGTGCGTACAGTTTCTTTGTTACCTATGCTAATATTGACGGAGTTAGTCCCTCCGGAGCGCCGGCGAATCCCTCCAATCTTCTTGATAAATGGATCCTCTCCATGGCAGAACTTCTGTCGGAGGATGTGGGGAGCGCCCTTGACCTCTACGATCTTTCCCGTGCCGTCGATCCCATCATCAACTTTATCGATCTTCTCAACAACTGGTACATCCGCCGTTCCCGGCGCCGTTTCTGGAAGAGCGAAAACGACCAGGATAAGCTTGAAGCTTATGCCACGCTCCATGATGTGCTCAAGACGCTGATCACCGTTGCCGCTCCCTTTATGCCTTTTATCACCGATGCAATCTGGCAGAATCTCCGTTCCGAAGGGGAGGCGGAATCGGTGCACCTGACCGACTACCCTGTTGTGCGGGCGGAACGCCGCGACCGGGATCTGGAATTCAGAATGGCCGCGGTGCAGCATGCGGTCTCCATGGGGCGGGCCCTCCGTTCCCAGCATAACATCAAGGTACGCCAGCCCCTTAAAACCGTTGAGCTTGTAACACGCGATAACGACGAAAAAAAAGCGCTCCTTGAAATGGAAGACATCATCCGGGAAGAGCTGAACGTAAAGGATGTGCTTTTCCGGGATAACGAGGAAGACCTTGTAAGTTACGAGGTAAAGGCCAATTTCCGTGTTCTGGGAAAGGAACTGGGCAAGGACATGAAGACTGCCGCCTCCAGAATTGAGGCTCTAAGCCAGAGTGAGATCCAGGGGCTTCTTGAAGGGGCAACCCTCTCCATTGACATTAATTCTGCGGACGGCGGAAGCAGGACTCTGGAGATTACCGCGGAAAAACTGGACATACGGCGCATAGAAAAGGCCAACCTCAAGGTGCTGAACGAAGCTACACTTACCGTGGGTCTTGATACGGAGATTACCGAAGAACTCTCCCAGGAGGGAGACGTGAGGGATCTTGTGCGGGGCATACAGAATCTCCGCAAGATAAAGGGCCTTGAGGTTACCGACAGGATAAAGCTTACGCTTTCCGGTTCGGCCGTACTGAAAAAGGCATGGGACAATTTTTCCGCCTTTGCCGTTTCGGAAACACTGGCAACAGAAACAGTATGGGCCGAAGTAAAAGATATGGAAGAAATTGAAGCGGGGGAAGAAAAGTGGCTTGTTCATATACAGAAGGTGTAAAAAATTTGAAAGCGGGAATTTTACGTTTCCGCTTCCGTGCAGTCTTTTTTTCCCTGTTGGCCTCTGTTGTTTTCTTTTCCTGCGCCGGCCGTCCCCCTGCTATTGAGGAAATGTATCCGGGGATGGAGTTTGTCCCTCTTAATTCCGGCGCTCTTGCATATATGTATATGGATATAGCTTCTTCCCGGCTCATTCTGGAAGCCTCGGATCTGGCGGGATTCCGGGACAAGCATGCCGCGGAGATTCTTGACCGTACCGATAGTGCGGTGCTGGCTCTCTTTCCGGGAAACAGCGAGATGGCTATACAGGCGTATGCCCTGGGCAGCTACCCTGCCGGCCGGGCGAATTTTTCTTTTTTCTTCAGCAGAGCCTGGAAGAAATATAAATCCGAACGCGGAAGTTCCTTCTGGTTTTCGGTGGGTGACGGAATATCGGTAGCCCTGAAAAAGGATCAGGCTTTTCTGGGGGTAAAAAACCGGAATGTCAGAGGACTTTCGGCGGAGGAAGTCTGGGAACCTTGGGCGCCGGTTGATCCCTTCGGCCCCTATCCGGGACGGGTTGTGCCCGACGGTTTCAGGGCTTACCGGGAGGGAGCCGCCCTGGCTCTCTGGGTCGATGAGCCCGCACGCAACCTGGGCGCCGTTCTTGAAACCCTCTCCATTCCCCTGCAGATCCCCGCGGAAAGCTGTTTTGTCGCCCTTGACCCTCTCGAAAATGAGAGCTTTAGCGGGCGTATACGGATGGAATTCTCCCAGCCGAGCCAGGCGCGGGCTATTCTTGTCCTTATGACCATGGCCAGAGCCATGATGGGCGGGGCGGAAGGCGGGCTCGAAGGACCCGCTGCCCTGGCTTCCCTGATCTTTGCAAATCCCCCCCGGCAGGACGGCAGCGCCATTAACCTGATCACTTCTCCCCTGGGCTCCGATGAGATTGCTTTACTTTTTAAGATGTTTTCAGTATCATCAAAATAGACGGCTTGCTCCGAATTGTGGAGCAGCCCCTGTTTTTTAATTTTTAAAAAATACGTGGAGAATGTGATGCCTACCTACGGATATGAATGTAAATCCTGCGGACACAGTTTTGATGTGTTCCAGAACATGAGCGATGAGCCGCTAAAAACCTGCCCCCGCTGCGGCAAGGATGTCCGGCGGCTTATCAATGGAGGTACCGGTATTATCTTTAAGGGCCCCGGTTTCTATGTTACCGACAAAGGGAAATCGAAACCTGTCGCTGCCGCGCCCGCGGAGAAAGATAAGACCGCAGCTCCCAAAACGGAGAGCTCTTCCCCCGCCGCGGCGCCGGCGGCTGCGGAACATGCCGTCAAGAGCGAAAGCTCTTCTCCCCCGAATGAGGCCTCCCGGATGAAGAAGGCCGCAGGGTAATACGGTGAAACGAGGCGCAGTATTGAAAAAAAGCCCGCGGTTTTTCTGTGACAACTGCGGTGAGGAAGTAAGCCGGCAGGCAAAGAGCTGCCCCAACTGCGGCAGATTCTTTGCCTCTGTGCGCTGCCCCGCCTGCGGTTTTACCGGAGCGGAGGGACTTTTTTCATCAGGCTGCCCGATCTGCGGTTATTCCACCCCTGTTTCAGGAACGCCGCCTCCGAAGAAAGGCTTTTTCGCTGAGCCGCCCGCAAAGGAAGCTGCAGGGCCCCTGCCTCTCTGGGTCTACATTGTTGCCCTTACTACCCTCGCTGCCGTTATCTTTTTGCTTATCCGAAATAGTTTATAAAGAAGAGGAATGAAATGAAGGCAAAAACGGAGTTTTTATGAAAGAAGCCAAAATAATGAGGATCATGAAATTAATAAGGTATCTGGCTGTAGTTGCCGGCGCGGTAATGACAATCTCCTGTGGATATAAAGAATTTAACCCTGCCGGAACCTCATGGGCTCTTCGTGAAGACGCCTGGTTGCCCGCTAATAATGGAACGGCGTCTGTTCAGGACCAGATTATGTGGACGCTGCAGCTTCTTGATAACGGCCAAATCAAGCATACCAATCCGTATGATAAAACGACAGGAGACGATACCTGGGAATGGAAGGGCAAAAAACTGTATCTCTATTTCAATGACCATCAAAACATTTATACGGTAAACAAACAAAAATCAGAGGACTTGTTCGAAGGACAGGCCAAAGATTCGGCAAACAAAAGATGGTATTTCGATCTGGCAAAATTAAAAAATTATGACGTTTCCAATACCATTTGGAGCAATTCCGTCGGCAATCAAGAGTATTATTACCTGTTTTTTCCTGACGGAATTTTTATATATTACGCCGGTGATTCCGGTAAAGTTTCTGACGGCGCCTGGGAACTGGGAACTGACGGGATAGTGCTAAAAATCAATGGAAACGAGGTTGTTTTTAATGGTCTTTTTACCAGTGAAGACCAAATCAGGGGAAATAACATCGTAATATTGAGGATGGGCATATTCCAAAAAAGAGAAATGGAAAACCGCCTTTTCCGTTTGAACGGTGTAACTGTTAAATTTCAACCCGGCGAAAAAATAAAGTCTTATCCGAAGGAGAAAAAGGATACAATGAACGGCTGGACCTGGAAACAGGACGACTCCGTCATAACCATTACAAACGGAGAACAAACGTATAAAGGCTGGACGTATCAAGACTGGTATGGCGACAATATCGCAGGTATCGCCGTCGATGATTCAGGCGAGAGGCGTTTTTTCAGGAGCGTTGATGTAAGTCCATTTGTTCCGGCTGATTATTCTCTGGAAAATACCTGGTGGAAAGTTTATTTTGATGATGAAGACGATTTTGCCTTTAGTATCAATTTCTTTCCCATGGAATCATTTTTTGTACAAGACCGAAATGGAAACGGTTTCCCCGGCGGCATGTATCAACAGAAGGATATAAGGGATATAGACGTGGATATGATGGATTCGGCAGCCTCATTCTTCGGCGGATTACGGGCCGGACGTTTTAAAGCCAACCTGTTGACTACCG
>JAITES010000171.1 GCA_031281925.1 Treponema sp.
TGTGCACTCCCGTTTCCACCGCAAGCCGTACAAAATCCAGAACCGTTTCGAGATCCCCTCCCAGAACGCGGGAATAGGTATCCTGAGAAAAACATTTAATGTCTATATTGGCGGCATCGGTGAGGGCCAGCACTTCTTTTGCAGGCTCCTTCAGGACAGTACCATTACTGACAAGAACATTGGCGATTCCCCGGCTGCGGGCTTCCTCCATGCAGGAGAGAAGGTACTCAATATGGACAAGCGGCTCCGAATAGGTATAGGCAATCTGGAGATTCCCGCTCCGCAGCGCCTCCGTGCAGAGTTCCTGCGGAGAGACAAAAGGCGCTTGTCCATCCGCACTCTGGGAGATATGCCAGTTCTGGCAGAATGGACAGCGGAGATTGCAGCCCGAAAATCCGACGGAAAGTATCTGCGAACCGGGGCGGAAATGGTAGAGCGGTTTCTTTTCAACCGGATCTACGGCGCTGCCGGTAATACGGCCCGCAAGGGGAAGCACAAGTTTTCCTTCATGATTGATGCGGACTTTACAGGCGCCCCGCATGCCTTCCCTGAGCCTGCATCCGTGCGGACAGAGTTTACATTCGACAATGCCTGTTCCGCCCGGGGAATAAAAGCGGACTCTGTCCGCACGGCTTTCCGGCATGGCCCTGTTTAACGGGCTTCTTTTATGCTGCCTGCAAAACGGCTGCGCAGATCTTCGTTCATCTGTGAAAACTGAAGGGAAATTTGAGCGGGCCCGCTTACCTCAAACGGCTCCAGGATCATCCCGTGGGCGCCCTTCCGTATCCAGAGTTTTACCAGGGGGGCCGCTTCGCCGGATTCGGTCACCGCGGAATGGATTTCCTCCACAAAGAGTATGTCTTCGATCCTGAATTCCAGCGCCATGGGTTTTTCTCCCAGGGGATCATAGATGAGGATGAGTTTGTCTTTTTCGGAAGGATGCTGACGGGGATAGCCGGAGAAAGGAAATGCATTTTTGGGTACGGCGCCCGGGTATTTGGCTATGTGGCTTAAAGGCAGGGTTTCAAGATAGTTGGTTACCGCCATGTCCTGATCTCCTCTTACTAATTGACTTGTTCAATTCTAATATAATCCCTGGGTTTTGAAATGGCAACCGGTTTTGCTGCCGGAATTCTTTCGGAACTTCAGTTTTGCAGGCAGTCTATGTCTATTGAACGGCCTTTCATTAAGAGGTACTATTTTTACGGAGGTTTACCGTGTGCGATGTCGATTCCGGCGGAATCTTTCTTTTCCAGGGATCTGCCATGATACTTCCTCCCGGTGATTCGGAGGATCATTTCCGGGGCTTCGGACGGGAACTTCTGGAAGCTTCCTTTGCCGATGCCCGGGCGGATCTGGATATTTTTGAAATCCCGGCGCTTAACAGTCCCGCAGCGATCCTTGCCGCCTCCATTCCCGTGTCGCAGCCCCTGCCCTCAGGCTGGCAGGCTGTTCCTGTGCGTCAGGTCCTTTCGGCGGTTTGCGGGGAAAAGACCCGGTATTCAGGCAGCGGCCTTTCCGGCTGTATACTCCGGGCCTACCACGTTGCCCAATGGCGCAGGGATTCCCGTTTTTGCGGATGCTGCGGCGGAAAGAATACCGATGCTCCCGATGAATTCGCCCGGCTCTGCCCTGTCTGCGGCAGACGGGAGTACCCCCGGATCTCCCCGGCGGTGATCACGATCATCATCAACGACAGGGACGAGGCCCTGCTTGCCCATAACAAAAAATTTTCACAGGGCATGTACAGTCTTATTGCCGGCTTTAACGAGGCGGGGGAGAGTCTTGAAGACACTGTAGCCAGGGAGATTCTGGAAGAGGTGGGAATTGAGGTACGGGATATACGCTACATAACAAGCCAGCCCTGGCCCTTTCCCAATTCACTCATGCTGGGTTTTACCTGCCGTCATGCGGGCCTGAGTATACGGCCCGACGGCATCGAGATTGAAGACGCCCGCTGGTTTAACCGGGATAATCTCCCGCCGCTTCCCGGCTATGGTTCGGTATCCCGCTACCTTATCGAACTGTGGCGGAAGGGAGACCTTTAAGCGCTAAACTGGTCTGTTTATAAAAGTTCCGTACGGTAAGCGGCTTTACGGGCAGACACTAATCCTGCCGGCGGTTTATTTCCGAGATACGCCAGGCGCCCTTGTGCTTGATCAGCGTTACTTCGTCACGGATACTGAGGATCTGGGGGATCATCGGAGGTATTTCTCCTGTTGCCGTAAGTTCCTCCGCGGAGGCTGTTTCTTCCGCGCCGCCGGGATAGTAGATCCTGTAACGGGTTTCGTAGCTGACCAGTTCCCGGCTTTCGTCTCCCCCATTCGGTTCGATGGAGAGGTCTGTGATGCCGAACACCGGGACGGGGAGGGCAGGGGAGCCCTGGGCCTTCCACTCGGGGGCGGAGAGCATGGTCACCTGTCCTATTTCATAGGCCTGGCGTACCTTGCTCATCACAAAGAAGTTGGTCACCATGTTGATGTCTTCCTTTCCGGCCTTTTCTATGACGCAGGCTTCCATCATCATGTGATCCAGAGTATTAAAACTGTTATAGTAAGCCGACACAACTTCTTCCGCTCTCATGCCTTTGGTAGTTGGCCTGTCTTTCTGGCCCACAATGATGCTGCGGGCTATCAAGCCGGCGACAAGCACAATAACGGCGATCACCGCAATGATCGTGGAATTCCGGATCACAAAGCGGCGGCTCTGCACCGATGCTGTCTTGCGTTTCTGCAGTTTCTTTCTTTCTTCTTCAAGCGCGTTAAATTCACTTT
>JAITES010000174.1 GCA_031281925.1 Treponema sp.
GGGCAGCGTCAAAGCCGATGTTATGTTCCCTCCGGTTTATGATGTCCTTTTCGCTGTCCCATACAACCTTTCGGGCTTCCATAATCTTATAGTAATACTCACATGTATTACTTGTCAAGAGGTGTTTTCAGGATTTTCCGGGGCATGAGGGCCAAAACGCTCCCTTCACCCCCGTTTCACCCTCACCTCTACTTCCCCGCCATAGCCCTTACTCCACACATAGAGCCTGTTTTCAGCGGGGCGGTACTCGTGGCGCAGGGCTTGAGCGGCTTCAATTTCAATCTGTGGAGTTTTCCCAAAAAGTTCAGGCGGGGCGAAAATTTCTGTGGGGTCTGCAATGTCCGCTGCGGAGAAGTAGCGGTAACGGAAGAGGCCCCGCTTCCTGTCCCAACTCAGGCTGAGTGGTGTCCCGGCAGTTGCCGGAGCATAGGGCCGCAGCCATCCGGCCATGGCCCGTTCCTCTCCCTGGGAAAAGATTGAAAGATCCTCACTGTTCCAGCGATCCCCCTGGGCATTGGTGTTGTCCGCCGTGTAGTTCCAGAGGGTTGAATGGAGCAGGTTTGCGTCTATCGCGTCATAGTACATGGAGAGGGCTTCCTCCTGGGCGGCATAGTTCCCGGTTTTGAAGGATCTCCGTCCGTTAAGGTCGAAGGGCACGCCGAATTCTCCCAGGAGGCAGGGCATGTCCTCCATGTTTTCCCGTGTCCAGCGGAGATCTTCGGCAAGGGTATTCTTAAAAAAGACCGCAATGTTTTTCCTTCCGAAAATGGGGCGGATCCGGCCGACATCCACGTTGAACCAGGGTCTGAATGTCTTGGTAAAGAGGGTAAAACCGTCATACTTGTGGAATGCGTTTACCGTATTGCCGGGATCTCCGGCTCCCCAGGAAGGATGCTTACCGTTGGGGATTCCTTCGATAAAGAAGAGGCTCGCCTCATTGACTTCCCTCATCCGTTCGATAAAACTCCGGGCGAAGGGTTTGTAAAAATCTTCATAGAAGTCCGCCGGTTTTCCCTGAACACGGGAAAAATAACCGGGTTTTACGAGTTTCGGCCTGTCGTTTTCTATTGCCCACACTCCGGCAGTCTTCCAGGGGCAGGAAAAGCCCTTGGTGAAGATCGAAAGCCTTTCCGGGTTGAAAACCTTATGCCCGCTGATCCGGTAGCCCGGAAAGCCGATGCCGTAGACCGGTACTTTGACCGTAAAACCCGAAGCCGCGCTCATGGCCTGGAAGGGGTTCGGCTGGACTCCCAGGGGGATGACGGGCCGTTCAACCGCTCCCAGATCCCCGTGGCCGATAAAGCCGTAGTGCGGTTCATTCATAATGCCCCAGCCTGCAATGGCCCTGCAGCCCTTAAGCCGCCTGAAACAGTGCCTGAAAGCGGCAATATAGTGTTCCTGAAGCCAGTCCTGAACATTTTCATCTTCGATATGGGTATCCGGGGCAAAGGTTTTACCGCCCCAGAAGAGCGTAAAAAGGGTAGCGGCGGCATAGCGGTTATAGTTGGCGGCCCACATCATGGATGCAGGCTTGCTCATTGCGGCTCCCGTTGCGTCAAAGTTTTCAGGTATCATGCCCAGCTTCTCCAGGGTCCACAGCGGCGCCCCGTCTCCCCCTGTCCAACGGCTCCACACATCCTGATGCGGATCTATAAACACCGAAATTCCCCATTTTTCCGCTTCCAGGAGGAGTTTACGGAGGTATGCCAGGTAGGCTTCGTCGTAAATTCCCGGTCCCTGCCCCTCAATGGCCTCCCAGGTCACCACCAGCCGCAGAAATGTAAGTCCCCGCCGGGAAAGCCGCTCAAAATGGCCTGCCGCCTCTTCCGGGGGGAAAGGCCGGCCTGTAAACGAACCGTCCTCCGTAAAGGGGATCTTGGAACTTCCTCCCAGATTGACTCCCTTCAACATGAGCGTCCGTCCCTTGTCGTCAAGAATATAGCGGCCTTGTATCTTCATATATGCTCCTTTGTTTTAATCATTGCTTAAATATGCTTGTTTGTATTATCATGAAATGAGATTGTTCCAAAAATTGAAGTTTTGGAATAACCTGAGGCTGTTTCAAAACTTCAGCTTTGAAACAGTAACCTTGAAAAACTGTGGTTTTGCAGGCCGTAGGCCGAAAAACCACAAGAGCTTGTGAAAAACCAACCGGGTTTTGAAACAAGCTCATCTTATTGTATATTACTTCTTTCAGAAAGGAAGGATCTATGAAAAAGCGTATTTTTGTGGTAGTTATCCTTGTCGTTTTTTTCTCGGCAGCTCTCTATGCGGCTTCTCCTGAGCTTGATGTGTATATCGATCAGTTCAGGACTGCCAGAACGACGGTTATGCAGCTTAGTGTGGTGAATAGTGTAGTGGAATCCCGTCTTTCCGATGCCCAGGAATTCTATCTTTATGCCTTTGGAGATCTGGTGCGCAGGTATCAGAACATTTCCGGGGCAACGGAACTCCATGCGGCGGACGAGATGGCCATTGTCCTGGCCCGGCAGTTGGGGCAGGGTAAAAATGAAGCCGCCGGTTCCGATCTGTGGCGGGCCCAGGAGATGTACAAAAGCGGGCAGGTCAAACGGAATCTTATTGAAGCCCTGGGGCTGATCGGCGACGCCGAAGCTCTTCCCAAGATTGCCCAGCTTCTCCAGGATCTCAATTTCCAGCCCCACGTGGCGGACGGGGATGAAGAGTCCACCACCGCGCTGGGCGCCATTATTGCCCTGGAATCATACGGCGATCCTGCCGGCTATCTCCCCGTGTATTTTGCCTCCAAAGGCTGGTACAGGGGCGACATCAAGAGAAGGGCCGAAACAGCGCTTACCAGGCTGAAGCTCGAAGGGGATTCTTCAGGCCCCCTCCTGTCCATTATTCAGATGCCCGGATATCCCTATGCGTCAAAACTCCAGGCTCTTCAGGTGATTGAAGGGGCACAGGAGATTCCGGACGACTCAAAATCCAAGGTTTCCGTGGCGGCCCTCAATGAAGGCTGGAAATATCAGGTTCAGAGCCCCAGAGACAAGCGGGATCTCGCCTCCCTGCGGCTCCTGGCGATCAACATGATTGCCAAATACGGTACCGATGATCCGGCGGTTTATCCTCTGCTGGAAAAGTCCTTCAAGGAAGGGATCTTCCCGGACGAGCAGATCGGCAACGGAGAAACCCGCTCCAGCGGCATAACCAGGGGCGGCGCCATAAATGCATTGGTAAAGCTCAGGAGCGATGATTCCGCCCGGCTTCTGGAGTCCTTCCTGACTCTTCTCAATACCAAGAGAAAGGACAACAACCTGGTCAGAAACCCGGTAAACGATGATTATGCCCGTACCAGGGTGGTGATCGTCGCGTTGGGTAATGTGGGGAAATCCAGTTCCAGGACAGTGCTCAACGGGGTGGTTTCGGCAGGCTGGGAAGGCTGGATTCAGAATCTGGCCCGCCAGTCGCTGGGGAAACTTCCCTAAAAATGAAGAACCCGGGAGTAAACTCCGGGGTATGAACCCGCCTAAAAACCAATCCGCCGCTTTTATGCGGCGGTTTTTTTAGAGAGTGCAAACTTATCTACTGTACAAGTCTACTGTGAAAGAATTTTCGCAACGGCTTCCGCGGATGTCGCGCCAAGAATCTCCTGCCGTTTTTCGGAACTCTTGAAGAGAAGACTGATTTCCGCCAAAAACTGGAGGTGAGGGCCGGTTTTTTCCACCGGAGAGAGGGTCATGATGAAGATCCTGCAGGGTTCGTGGTCAAGGGAATCAAAATCCACCGGTTTTTCGGAGATACCGATACAGGCAACCAGATCCCCAATGGTGGGGCTTTTCCCGTGGGGAATCGCAATGCCATGCTTCATCCCGGTTGACATCTTGTTTTCCCGATCCATCACGGCATTGTAAGCGGCCTGCCGATCCTGTATCTTATTCGCCGCAACGAGTACGTCCAGCAATTCGTTGATGATTTCCTCTTTTGTTGAGCCCTTTAAGCCTAGCTTGATAGTCTCGGTGGTAAGCACTGTTTTGAGGTTCATACTATATAGGATATGACATTTATACCCGAAAAGTCAATGAGGATTTTAATTTCAGGCCGGATATTGAGAATATTTAGGTAAAAATCGTCTATAATAGGCTGGTTCCGGAATTGTTTCGGTAAAACTCGCCTAAAGGCAAAGGAGCACGTATGTCCGAAAATCACCTGTCCCGCTGGTATAAAAGCGGGGATCTCCTCCTTGAGGAAATTGAAGCCACCCGGGCGGAGGCGGGCAGAGCGGCCCTCTGGTTTATGGGTCAGCATGGTTTTGTTGTCAAAATGGGTGGAAAAACTGTCTATATTGACGTGATCCTCAACGATCTTAAGGATGAAAAGGGGGCCAGCCTTCGCCGTTATCCGCCTCCCTTCGGCCCGGACGCCCCCCGTTCCCCGGATTACTACTTTGCCACCCATAACCATTCAGATCACCTTAACCTCGATACGATTCTCCCCCTGGCAAAGAAAAATTCACGGACCTGTTTTATCGTCCCCAGGGCTCATTCCCGTATCCTGGAAGAGGCCGGCATAGAGAAAGAACGGTTATACGGCGCCAACGAGGGGGAAGAGCTGGAACTGCCCGGCGGAATCAGCGTTCATCCGCTGGCTGCGGCGCATTCAGACTATGAACAGGATCGGGAAGGCAGCTACCTCAGCCTGGGCTACCTGATCCGCTACGGGGGACTGAGCCTCTTCCATTCGGGAGATACCTGGGCCACCCCCCGGCTTGTTTCGAGCCTCAGGGCCCTCTCTCCCATCGACATTGCCCTGCTCCCCATAAACGGTACCGACTGGGAACGGACAGCCGCCGGTATCGTTGGCAACATGGGCGCCCTGGATGCCGTCAAGCTGGCCCGGGCCGTGGAAGCGGATCTGGTTATCCCCAGCCACTACGACATGATGCCCG
>JAITES010000207.1 GCA_031281925.1 Treponema sp.
ACACCCCGTCCGATGACGCGGGCCCCCGTACTGCTGCCGTCCGCCCGTGTGCCACGCGCTTCCTGCCTCAGCGTCCAGGGATCTCCCTGCCAGAGGGAAGCCTCGCCGGGCGGCACCACATCCAGGTGGCTCATGATCCAGAGACAGCCGCCGTCTGCCTTTGAAGCGCCCTTGTCCGCGGCGTCTATGGTTGCTATCAAGTTAGGCCGTATTCCGTCCTTTGCCCTGCTGTCCGGAGCGTCGTGACGTTCCAGGGATGTGATACCGCGGCCTTTAAGCCAGGTTTCCAGAAATTCGCATTTTGCCAGTTCCCCTTCGCCGCCCGATTCGGGGGAGATTGCCGGATGTTTACAAAGTTCCGTCTCCAGTTCCACCGCCAGGGGAGCGGAGGCGTCTATCCAGGAAAAAATTTTGTCTTTCATGAGGATAGTATAAGGCAATATACTAAAATGCAGAAGCCCGGAAAAAGGTAATTGTTGATTTTTGTCAATACTTTCCTGTCATTCGGGGGCCTGCCGGCGGAACACCTGCCTGCGGGCCGGTGGCGTCGCCGGGTTTGACGCAGGCTCTGGCTTGGCCTTTCCTGTGTGACGCCAAGCCCCTTCGACAGGTAACCCGCCGGCACTCCTCCACCGGCAGCAGTTATTAGAAAAACTGAAGACGCTTATCCCAAAAATGAAAAAAATAAATGCAGTGAAAACTAAAAAAATATCCGATAATATCAATGATTTAATTTTGATTTTTTGGAGGTGTTATATGGAAATCAATGGGGCATTTATCGTATGTATGATGATTTTTGTAATCCCGTACATTACATCAATAATTATTTTTGGTAAAATTAAAAAGTATAATATTATAAAACTTTTCTGTGGCCTTACCGCTCTGGGGGCATTACTCTCAGTAATATTTGCCGGTATAATATATCTTATAACAGGTGGTTCAATAAATACCAAAAATGGACCGGAATCAAGCCTTGCTCTCTCTATGTTTATCGGTATTTTAATTGGTTTTGTAACTGCATGGCTGAGCGGCTTATTTCTTATTGAAAGAGTAGGAAAAGAAAGTGCTAGGGCTGTATCATCTGATATACTAAAAAACGGACAGAGTTATTGGGTATTACGTTTGTTACAATCATGGGCAGTTTTATTGGTTGGCTCATTGCTTAAAATACTATATAAATGGTCAAAAAAAACAAAGTAACCAATAAGTCAAAGTAAACGCCGATACTCTGACTATTTTCTGCATTTTACAAAAGATAATCTTTTGGGAGTTTTCCATACCATCCAGGGGCATTAGTGGAAAAATCAAAGAAAAATATCATGGAAGATAAAAGATCAACAGGTTGTTGTGGAGCAAATTGCAGCAAATGCCGCTCTTTTATTCGCAGTGTTTGTATGGGCTGTAAAGGAGGATATGATACAGGAGAAAGGCATATAAATAAGTCTCGATGTAAAATTAAATTATGTTGTTTTAGAGACAAAAAAATTGAAACATGTTCCGATTGTTCAAAACTAAATGAATGTGAAATACTGAAGAAAAAAATTGATTCCGGTATGGAAAAACAATGGAAATTATATAAAACAGAAAAATAGTTTAAGGAACAGAAAAATACATAAAATACGTCTTGCGGCACAAAATAACTATATTTTATCAATGTCAACAAGTTAAGCAATTGAGAAACAAAAAAGATCCGCGGATTACACAGATTAACGCGGATTTTTTGAACTACGATCTCTCCTAATCTGTGAAAATCCGTGTAATCTGCGGACAAGAATTCTTAACTTGTTGACATTGCACATTTTATATTAAAATCATGCGCTTACGGTGTAGCAGACAAAAGAAATCATCTTATTTTCTTCAAAATATTATGACGGAACATATATTAATAAAGATGCACAAAGACAGCGCCTGAACAACTATAAACTAACAACTACAAAGTATATTATTCACTCTGATCTAAAATGGTCCTCTGGTTGGAATCTATATACACCCGGCATAAAAGATGAATTCTACACAACTATTCAAAAAAATTGAGTTCTAGAGCTTGAAGCCGGGGTGGTTTTGAGGTAGCATGAGAGCAGGGAGCACACAATGAGCACATTTGACGAGACCATCACCCTGACCAATGCGCGTGATACCATCAACGCCAAGACCGGGCTTATCCCGCTTTCGAAGGTTCACAGCATCACGGTAGACGCTTGTGTAGACACGGGATCGTGGTTTTTGGTCCTCAACGAGGAAACCCGCGCCGCCCTGGGGCTGGAGATAACCGGAGCGGAGACCGCCACCCTTGCGGACGGCAGCACCGGGGAATACCCCGTAACCGAACCGGTGGAGTTCCGCTGGAAGGACCGCAAAAAAGCCATGAACGCCCTGGTCATCCCCGATGCCGACGAGGTGTTATTCGGGGCGCTGTGCATGGAAGCCCTTGACGTGATGGCCGACCCCGTGGAAGAGCGCCTTGTTGGCCGCCACGGCGATAAAGCTATGTATAAAGTGAAGCACGCCGGAATACGCCGCCAATAGGCGGCTTGCCACCTGCGCATAACAGGTCTATTCAGGGGTTTTTCAATTCTCCGCCCGCGCCGTTTCCAGTTCCTCTGCGGTCTTTTCCCAGAGCGCGGTTTTTTCTTCGATGCCGGTATTTACAAAACCGAGCTGCTTCTGCACGGATTTTGCCTTTTCGCCGGAACTGTAGACTTCCGGTTTTGAAAGTTCCGTTTCCAGACGCCGTTTTTCACTTTCAAGATGTTCCAGATCCGACAGTAATTCTGCTTCCCGCTTTTCCAGTTTCCGCACGGCGGCCTGTTTCTGTTTCTGAATTTCCCGCTTTTCTCCTGCGGTTGGAACACGCCGGTCATTCTGCTTGATGAGGAGGCTTGAAGGGACGGGCGCGGAATCAGCCTGGCCTGAACGGGGCGGGCTCTCCTTTTCGAAGCGGGGAGCCGGAAGCGGCTGTTTTTGTATCCGGGTAGTATTGCCGCCGGGCAAGGCCGAGTCCCCGCTGTTCAGTCTTTCCAGATAATACGCATAGTTTCCGTAAAAAAGCCGCGCAGTGGCGGGGACGCCAACGGCCGGAGAGGCAAGTTCAAGTACCTTGGTGGAGAGGGCCTCCATGAAGGAACGGTCATGGGATACAAAGATGATGGTACCGGAGAAACGCCGCAGTGTATCCAACAGAATATCCTTGGAGTGTAAATCCAGATGGTTTGTAGGCTCGTCCAGAATGAGGAGATTGATGGGCTTAAGAAGCATTTTGAGAAGGGCAAGGCGGCTTTTTTCTCCGCCCGATAAAACAGAGATGCTCTTGTAAACATCGTCTCCCCGGAAGAGAAAGGCGCCGAGCATGTCCCGCAGTTTGGGAATAAGGTGAGTAGGCGCCTCTTGTTCTATAAAGTCTATCACCTGTTCGGTTCCCTGCATGGCTTCTGCGGCGTCCTGGGAGAAGTAACCGGGAACAATGCCGCTGCCGAAGTCTATGGAACCCTCATAATCGGTGTCGCCTCCCGCAATGATTCTCAGGAGCGTGGTTTTTCCGGCTCCGTTCCGGCCTGCAACCACAAGACGTTCCCCCGCATCCAGGCTCAGGTCAAGGCCGGCAAGAACTTTCCTTTCACCGTAACTTTTCCCGATGCCCGACAGTGTCAACGCGACACGGCCCGAATGGGGCGGCGGCGGGAAACTTATGCTGATCTTCTTGAGGTTTTCCGGTATCTCAACCCGCTCGATTTTTTCCAGCCGTTTGATAAGTTCCTGCGCAAAGGCCGCCTTGCTGGCCTTGTAACGGAAACGGTTGATCAGGGCTTCGGTTTTGGCGATCTCTTCCTGCTGTTCCGCATAACGCTTGAGCAGGCTTTCCAGTTCCGCTTCCCTGATTCTCTCATAGCTGCTGTAGTTTCCCGCATAGCGTTTCAGCTTCCCCTGGAAGAGTTCATAGACCTCGTTTACCGTTACATCGAGAAAGTAGCGGTCATGGGATACGAGGAGGCAGCCTCCCGGGAAATCCTTAAGCCAGCTTTCAAGCCAGGTACGGGCTTCAATATCCAGATAATTGGTAGGTTCATCAAGGAGAAGTATGTCGGGACTTTCCAGCAGTACCTTTGCCAGGGCGATGCGCATCTGCCAGCCGCCCGAAAATTCCCCGGTATCCCGTTCAAGGTCTGTTCCGGCAAAGCCCAGCCCCGAAAGAACCATGGAAATTGCCGCTTCCCGGCGGTAGTAGCCCGAATTTTCCACCGCCTCTCCCAGACGGTGGTACTCTTCCAGAAGGGACGCGGTTTTGCCTCCGTCCGCCTTTGTTTTTTCAAGCTCCCTGCCGATTCCGTCCATGACGGTAATCATGTCATGAATAGGCTCGAAGGCGGTTTCCGCCTCTTCCCGGAGGGTTTTCCCCTCATGCACTATGCCCGACTGGGGGAGGTAGCTGACCCGCGTTCCCTTCTGCAGAGCCCTGTCCCCGCTGTCAGCGGCCAGCTTTCCCGCGAGGACTTTCATCAGTGTGGACTTCCCCGAACCGTTTGCCCCGGCGAGAGCCGCTCTGGAACCCGATGCCAGATGGAGGCTTATGTCCTTGAGAATATCCCTGTCACCGAAGGCAAGGCTTATCTGCGAAAACTGAACGAATGCCATTATAAGTCCTGCTCAGTCACCGGTAAAGAAATAGATTATCAGCGGAGACGCGGTACGCCGGGTGACAAGCCGGCCTTCCATGCTGCCCTCGGGAACAAATTCAAGGCGGAAGCCCTGATTTTCCAGGCTGTACATAAAGCGCGCCGTGATAAGATCGCCATTGATACTGTCAAAGTTAAGGCTAAAAGCGCCTTCGTAACGTCCCGTCAGCGAAGAAGCCAGGAAGAGATCCATGCTTATGAAGCCTGAACCGAGAGCAGCGGCGGGAATCACCTGGGGAACGAGAAGTTCATAACCCTTCCAGTTGAATCTTCCGTCTTCGGTAAAACTTAAAGTACCGTAATTATTGCTGGTAAACTGGGGGCCCTGGGTATAAATAGTGTAGAAAAGGTGTTCCCTTCTGCTTGTTTCCTGGACGATAAGGTCATCCGTTTCCACCGGAAGGTTTACGAAAACCAGGGAGCGCATGCCTCCGCTCTCTTCGGTATACTGCACCGCAAGAACCCTGTCGGAACGGAGGGTCATCTGGAGGCTGCTTCCTTCAAAACGCCATGAACGGTTGCCGGTACTCCTGATCCCGGTGTAGGTAAAACTGCGATCCAGGTTGTAGATATTGATGCGGGCGGTTCCCGTATCCTGACCGGGGCTGAAACCCCAGTGGTTTGAGAAGGCTTCAAGATCGATGCGGCCTTCGTTTACCATGTCGCCGTACACTTCGGGAGACCAGATCTTTGTCAATACTTTTTCCAGTTCCGGATCTTCGTCCTCATGTTTTTCGGTTTCTACAACCGCCAGCGGCCCGCCTTCGTGCTCAAAGAGACGAAGCCGGTACGAGAAGCAGTAACCGGTATTGCCGTCTTCGGTCATTACCTTATACCAGCTTCCCGGCAGGGGATTCCCGTCCGCTCCGATGGCGGCGTTTCCTTCAGCCTGTTCAAGAATCTTGATGATCTCACCGCCGCGCAGACGGTAGACACGCCGGGCGCTGTTATCGGCGTTTTCCCGGATGGGAAGCCCGTCCTGGAGGTTTTCCGCATAAGTGCGGGCATATTCGGCAAAGGCCGCGGCCCTCTCTTCCGCCGCCCTTTTGCTCCTGGCAAGTTCCAGTTTTGCAAGGGGAATCTCCATCTTATCAAGGCCGCCCTTTCCGCTTCTGTAGTCCTCGGGGATGCCCACAACCCACACCTGATCGATATTGGAATGGATGTAGACCGGCAGCACCGTACCTGAAGGTATGGGAGGCTCTTCGGTAGACCAGAGAAGCACCCCAAACCCGAGAAGTCTGGCGCAGGAAGAAAAAAGGCATGCAAGAAGCGCAAGTATGATGGAGAATAATACTGAAGGTCGCGTTTTCATAGGGAATACTGTAACTGTAACGCAAAAAAGGGGGAAAAGGCTATATCCGCCTGAACAGTTTGTGTATCTCCCTGGCGTAGAGGACTGCGATTCGGTGGCGGAGGAGTTCCCCTTTGGCGGAAAGTTCCCTGCCCTGTTCAAAAGGCTTTGCCAGCAGCCTGAATTTAAAGATCCGCTCATGGGGCTTAAAGCCTGTCTTTGGGCCCACCAGGGCGGCAAGATCGTTGGCGATGAGTTCGTTTATTTCAGGCTGCTGCAGCAGGAGTTCATAGTCTACGATAGGGATATTGTTCTCTTCGGCAAAGGACATAAGATCCTCCTGCACCGGTACAATCAGTGCGGCAAGGTATTTTTGATCCTGCCCCACTACGGCGCAGTGCAGTATGTGTTCGCTTTCCCGGATTTTCATTTCGATGGGAACAGGTTCCACATTCTCACCTCCCCGGAGCACGATTGTATCCTTGGCCCGGCCTGTTATCCGCAGTTCATTGTCATGGGTCTTCATACCGATGTCGCCGGTATTCAGCCAGCCCTCGGGGGAGAGAACCGCGGCGGTAAGTTCAGGCTTTTTGTAGTAGCCCTTCATCACCTGTCCGCCGCGGACAAAGATGATGCCGTTCCGTCCCGGCGGCAGGGCCTTGCCATCGCCGTCCCGAATCTCCGCCTCGGTGTTGAGCAGCACCTGGCCGATGGTACCCCGGCGGCTTTTGCGGAACTGGCGTACCGAAACGATGGGAGCCGTCTCGGTTAAACCGTAGGCTTCCTGAAGCCTGATCCCCAGGCCGTTGAAAAAGTGATCCGTCCTGGCCTGGAGGCTGCCTCCCCCCGAGAGGCCCGACTTAAAACGTCCCCCCAGCCTCCGTTTGACCCGCCGGTATATGAAAACGGCGGCAATGCCGCGGACAGGCAAGAGCAGGATCCAGGGAAAAAAACCGATGATTGAATCCAGGGGCCGGATGCGGGCGTGGAAATTGGGAAGCAGGCCGAAGGTCTTGTCTTTGAAGTAGGTGTAGAGGATGCCCAGAGAGACTGCAAGGTTGAAGATCCTCATCTGCAGGGGCCCTTTTGCCCGGACATTCCTGTAGGTTCTCTCCATGATCGCCTCCCAGACCCTGGGAACGCTTGCCATCCAGTGAGGCCGGATCTCCCTGAAATCCGGCTCCAGTACCTGGGCAATGGGTTTTGAGTAGGCAATCCCGTTGGTAAAATAGATCGACACGTATTCCATTTCCCTTTCGTAGACATGCCAGACCGGCAGTACGGAAAGCTGGATCTCTCCCTTCCGTGCGTCAAGGATCATCTCAAAGCCGGGGAGCTGGTGAAGGAAATTGCCGTGACTGAGCATAACTCCCTTGGGCTCACCGGTGGTGCCGGAGGTGAATATGATCGTTGCAAGATCTTCGGAAGAGCCTTTTTCCATTTCCGACTCAACTTCGCCGGGATGGAGTACCTGGTGTTTCTTCCCCAGGGCAATAAGACTGTGGTAATAGTAGACCGTGAGCCCCAGCTTTGAGGCGGCGTCTTCAGTGTCCCTCTCCACCGGATCAAAAGTTATAATGATCTTTATGGCCGGTAATTCCTGCCGCAGATCCAGAATCTTCTGAAGCTGCTTCTGGTTTTCCGCAAAGACAATTTCGCATCCGGTTATCCCCAGAATATAGCTGAGTTCCTGGGAGGTAATGTCGCAGCCCCGGGGCACATCCGCGGCTCCGATGGAAAGAACCCCGAAATCCGCGGGAAGCCACTCCTGGCGGTTATCGGAGATGATGCCGACAAGATCCCCCCGGCAACAGCCCAGATAGAAGAGGCCCCCGGCAACGTTACGAACTTCTTCATAAAGCCGGCTGTAGGTTTTAGACTTGAAACGTCCGTTCCGGTTCCTGGCAAACTGGGCGATGACTTCGGGTGATTCGCCTGCCCTGGCTCTCAGCATAAGAGGCAGTGTCTGTTCCATGATGACATTTTATTATATAGTGTCATAATTGACAAGCCCCGGCCGCGAAAACATGGCTTACCGCAGGAGCCGGAACAAAAAATCTCTTCTACGTGCGGCAAAACAGGAGTAAATTTTGAACCGTAGTGTTATTTTCAAATGAAAATTATGACCCTGCAATAATTTTTCAAAAAACTTGACGGCAGGGACTTTTACTGCTATCTTGAAGGTATACTGATGATGCAGATGTGCACGGAAACTTGTTTCTGACTGCTAATCTGGCAGCAAGCGTGATTCGTTCTGTTTGCTGTATATCATTCAGCGCCTCCCGGGTTTCCTTACCTCCTTTTCCCGGGAGGTTTTTTTTATGTGCAGGCGGTTCTCAATCGGCAAGCAGGTACTTCCGCAGCTTTTGGAGGACTTCCTCCAGATTGAGGGGCTTGCCCACATGATCATTCATTCCCGCGGCAAGGCATTTTTCAATATCCTCCCGAAACACATTGGCGGTCATGGCGATTATTGGGATCCGTTTCGGGAATTCCGCCCGGCGGGCGGCTTCAAGGGCGCGAATTTGACGGGTGGCTTCGTAGCCGTCCATTTCGGGCATCTGTATGTCCATGAGGATGAGATCGTATTGACCGGGAGCTTCGCTGAACATTTTTAGGGCTTCGACACCGTTTTCCGCACAGTTAACAATGAGCCCCGTGGGCTCCAGCAGGGCCTGCACAATTTCACGGTTGATCTCCACATCCTCCGCCAGAAGCAGCTGCCTCCCCGGGAAGGAATCCGCCGTCTCAAGTTTAACCCCTTCGCGGCCTGTCAGGCTGCCTGAGCCCAGACATTCATTTATAAGATCCGCAATGGAGGAAGGGAAAAGGGGCTTGAACAAAAATTTGTCAACCCCGGCGGCTCTGGCCTCATTCTCTATAGAATTTAAATCCGCGGCGGAAATCATCACAACCACGGGCTTGCCTGCACGAGAGTCATTTTTCTCGGCTCCCTCCCTTATCCGCCGGACCAGTTCCACCCCTCCCATGCCGGGCATTTTCCAGTCCACAAAGTAAAGATCGTAGGAACCTTTGCTTGCAATCATGGAAATCGCTTCTTTACCGCCCGGGGCAAGGTCGCAGGAAAACCCGAAGCGGCCCGAGATCTCCCTAAAGTAGTCGAGGGTAACTTTTTCATCATCCACCGCCAGAACCCGGATGTTTTTCCAGTTTATCCCCGGATTAAGATACGCCGGCGGCGCGTCACGGCCCTTATGCACCTTTGCGGTAAAAGTAAAGGTGGAACCCTTTCCTAGTTCCGATTTGATCCAGATCTCACCGCCCATCATTTCCACAATGCGCTTGGAAATGGCCAGACCCAGACCGGTGCCCCCGTAGGTGCGGGAGGTGCTGGAATCGGCCTGCTGGAAGGAAGCGAAGAGATAGCTCTGCTGTTCCGCGCTTATCCCGATACCCGTATCGGTCACTTCGATTTGCAGGACGCAGATCCCTTCCCCCGCGGGAACGGGTTCTTTTGCCCCTTCTTCTATCAGGCGGGCCCTGAGGAATATGTTGCCTTCTTCGGGAGTAAATTTTACGGCATTGCTTAAAAGGTTGGTGATCACCTGTGCCAGCCGCTGATCATCGCCCAGGAGGAAACGGGGTATGTGCCGGTCGATGTCAACAGTAAAATGCTGGCGTTTTTCATCCACCCGGAAGGTTATAACATTTACCACCCGCTGAAGCATTTTTTCAAAATTAAATTCCGCAAGAGAAAGTTCCAGCTTGTTTGCCTCAATCTTGGATATATCCAGAATATCGTTGATCACTCCCAGAAGATGGGTGGAGGCGTCTTCTATTTTGTTGAAACAGTAATCCTTTCGTTCCGTTTCCTGCGCGGATTTGCCGATAGCGGTCATCCCGATAATGGCGTTCATGGGGGTGCGGATCTCGTGGCTCATGTTGGCAAGGAAGTTACTCTTTGCCCTGGTGCTGGAGAGAGCCTCCTCCTCGGCCTTAATCAGATTCTGGATCCGCTCGTAGCGGAGGATGGCGTTAACCATGAGGAGCCCCGCGGAACGGAGTATACTCTCCTCCTCCCCGGAAAATTCCCGCTCATCATGGATATCATCAAAACTGACAAAGCCCCAGAAACGATCCCTCAAAAACATGGGGATTACCAGAAGGGACTTGATTTTATAGGGCTCAAGGAGAATTTTTTCTATACCCTGCTGGCTACGGATAGGCCCGTTGATGGAACGGCCCGAGGAAAGGATGCCTTCCCAGTTTGGAAACGTATCGTGGTAGGCGAATTCCATGAAGCTCTCCTGGTGGCTTTTGTCGTCCGCGATCCAGGTGTAGATCTGCCTATAGTATACACACCCCTCCCGTCTGTCATTCTTCCAGATATTCACCCGGTCGATGTCCAGGCAAAGGCCTATCATTTCTATGCTTTTTCGCAGGGCCTCTTCGGGGACTTCCTCGTCGGTAGAGAGGAGAATTGCAGCGGCGCTGTTGACCGTCTGAAGCAGCTTTTCCCGGTACAGGAGTTTTTCGGCGGCACTGTCGGCTTTCTTTTTCTCGGCGAGAAAAATCCTGTTCTGGAACAGGATGACACAACCGACAAAAAAACCGGCCACGATGAACGACTGAATATTATCCAGGGTCTGGTAGGACGGGGAAAGAGTAGTTACCAGATTGGGAAAATAAAGGGCAAGAAAATAACAGAAGACTACCCAGAGGATGTGGGTGACCAGGAGCACTACCCGGGTAAGGCCCCGGGAAAGAAAAATGATAGCCGTGATGCTGAGGACAAAAAAGGCTGCCATACCGCTGTCCGCGCCGCCCAGAAAAAGAAGGGCTATGGGGAACAGGATGTCCGATAGCATGATGAGTATGACCCAGGTGATAAAGGCATACAGCCGGAACCGGTTGCCAAAGTAGAAAATAAGGACAACCGAAAGGCTGATTCCTATCATGATAAGGATCATTTCCCGGCTTGAACCCATTGCAATGCGGCTGAGCGTGGCGATAATGGTTGCCGCCAGTCCCACAAAACAAACCATGTTTATCATCCGCGCATCCAGGGGCAATGCTTCGGAACTCACATAACGATGTATAAAGCTTTTGAGTTTCTTTATCATTCTCTTCCTTTGGGTGAGATTAGTATAAGTATGAAGAAAAATGTGATTGCTGCCCTCATTCTCTATGAATTGGGAATGTTTGTATCCTTCCCCTTATTCTGCTTCTTCTCTTTGCGTTTTTCTTTAAGAGTTTTTTGAGGGGCTTTCTTCTGTTCTTTCTTGTGCGTTATACGTTCAGCCATATTCATCTCCTTGCACTGCTACCCCGAATCTGCCGTTTTCCGGGCAGGCATAAAGGTAAGTATATCAGGGATTGGCAGTTTGAATATGCCAAAACTCCTGTCTTTCATACATAAGTATGCAGCTTTATTCTGCGTTCTGCAAGCCTTCGGTAACATTTCAAAATGAGGCGCCTCGGCCTTTCGCCTCGTCCCAGAATTTATCCATGAGGGCAAGGTTCTCCCTCTTCATTTCCATGCCGGCTTCTTTCATCCGTTTTTCCACATGTTTGAAACGTTCGGTAAATTTGTTGTTGCTGCGCTGCAGGGCCACGGAGGGTTCGATCTTTACATAGCGGCAGAGGTTCACCACGGAAAAGAGGAGGTCGCCCAATTCAGCTTCCGTCTCCGCTTCCGCGCCTGTTTCTCCGAGTTCCAGTTCCTTCTCCACTTCCTCAAGCTCTTCGCGGATCTTGGCGCATACTCCCTTTAGTTCCAAAAAGTCAAAACCGGCCTTTGCGGCCTTCTTCTGAAGTTTGTATGCACGATCCATGGGGGGAAGGCCTTTGGAAACTTCATCAAGGATCGAGTCCTTTGGCCTGCGGCCTTCCTGTTCAACCTTGATCCGTGCCCAGTTCCGCAATACTTCTTCGGAAGTAATTTCTGCGGAAGTAACTTCCGCGCCGCCCTGCGCCTTTGCTTCCCCGAACACATGGGGATGGCGGCGGATTAATTTTTCGCGCAAGTTATCCAGGACTTCGGCAACAGTAAAACTGTTTTCCTGTTCGTGCATGTAGGAAATCATGGTTACAAGCAGAAAAAGGTCGCCCAGTTCCTCCCTGATATGGACAGGATCGCCTTCATCAATGGCCTCGACACATTCGTAGGTTTCCTCGATAAGGTCTCCCCGCAGCGTCCCCGGGTTCTGTTCCCTGTCCCAGGGGCAGCCGCCGGGAGCGCGCAGACGCACTACCACATCGTAAAGGCTTTTGAAGGCTTCGCTGCAATCGCGCGGGGCCGATATAATTTCCGGGCCTGACATGTCAACTCCTTCCGGTTTCCGTTGTTTCGATTTTCTTCTTTTTCCATTCGGGAAGAAGGCTTTCGGGCCCTTTTGACAGCGATTCTGCCAGGGCGGCGGCCGCGGGCGGCAGTATCTCTGCCAGGACAGCCTCTTCCTCCCGGCTGAAGTCCGAGAGAACCCAGTCAAAGATGCCCCTGCCGCTTCCCTGGGGGCCCCCTTCACCGGGTTTTCTGTCGTCGGGCCGGCCTATGCCGATGCGGAGACGCCAGAAGTCCGCGGTGCCGAAGCAGGCCTTCATGGATCTAAGTCCGTTATGTCCCCCCAGGCCCCCGGAAAACTTGAAAGATACCGTTCCCAGAGGGAGTTCCAGTTCATCATGGACTACGATGATTGCTTCCGGTTTTATTTTGAAAAAAGAGGCGGCGGCAAACACAGATTCCCCGGAAAGGTTCATGAATGTTTCCGGCATAAGGAAGTGCAGTCTCGAAGCTGCGGAGAAACCTGTTTCCGCAGCAATACTGCTGCCGTCCAAAGCCGCATAGAGGCCCTTGTACTTCTTCTGCCATGCAAGCCGGGAGAAAAACGGCAGCTTTTCCGCCAGGAGGCGTCCGGCATTGTGGCGGTTCTTTTCGTATTCCCTGCCGGGGTTTCCCAGAAAGGCGGCAAGTTCTATCATGACCCCAGACCCAATGACTACAGTTCTGAACGATTCCGGATCACCCGGTTTATGAGACCGTATTTGACCGCCTCTTCGGCAGTCATCCAGTAATCCCGGTCGGTGTCCTTTTCAACCTGATCCAGGGGATTGCCGGTTTCCTCCGCGATAAGACGGTTGATTTTGGCCCGGAGCTTGTCCAGTTCACGGGCATGGATTTCAATATCCGTGGCCACGCCCCGGATTCCGGAAAGAGGCTGATGAATCAGATAATGGCTGTTGGGAAGTCCCACCCGTCTGTCTCCGGGGCTTGCAAGCTGAATGATTGCGGCCGCGCTGGCCACCAGGCCCATGCCGACAGTCCAGACCTGGGGCTTTACAAAACGGATCATGTCGAAAATCGCGTAACCGGCATCGGCATCTCCGCCGGGGGAATCAATGAAGATCCGGATAGGATCATCCCCCATGTCTTCCAGCAGGAGAAGCTGCCTGATGGTTCTTTCGGCAAGGTTCTTGTTTATCTCTCCGGACAGAAGAATTGTCCGGGTTTTAAGCATCTTCTGAATCAGGGGATCGGGGCCGGAATTCCCGGACCTGGCCTCCTCCTCATCCTCTTCTTCCTCATCCTCACAGTGTATCTGTTCAAACTGGCTCTTTATAAAATGGTACATCGTTCCTCCAAGCTAATAATATTGAAAAGAGACTTTTGGGGCAATGGCGGCTCCCGGCTCAATTTCCGCAGTATATTCTTTCTACCCTTTTATTGATATTACAGGTAATTTCATAGGATATGGTACCGGTTCGCTCCGCCAGTACATCCACGCCCAGCCCCGGAGGAGGCCCGCCGAAAACGGAAACCTCTTCCCAGCGTTTAACCTGCGAACCGGGCCCCAGGTCTACCAGGCACTGATCCATACAGATCCGCCCCACAATGGGACGGGCCTCTCCCCGGATTACCACATGGGCCTGGCCGCCCAGAGACCGGGGGAAACCGTCGGCATAGCCGACAGGAATGGTACCAATCGTGGTATCATGGGCCGCCGTCCATATCCTTCCGTAGGAAACGCTTTCGCCCTTCTTTACTTCCTTGATAAACACAATATTGCTGACAAGCTCCATGACAGGCTCGACAGGGATACTGCAGGCGGCAAGATCTGGATTACCCGAGCCCTTCGGACTGTAACCGTAGAGCAGGATGCCGGGCCTCACCATGTCAAACCGGGAGTCCGGATGAAAGACCACCCCTCCGGAATTGGCCGCATGGACAATGCCGGGATCGATACCCGCCTGCCGTATACTCTCCACCACGGCCCGGAAACGCTCAAGCTGGATCCTGGTGTATTCAATGTCTTGCGGAGAGGGGGAATCGGCAACGGAGAGATGAGTGGCCGTCCCCGCGTAGACAAGGCCCGTCATTCCGGCCATGGCCCCGGCAAGGGAAACGGCGTCCTCCGGCCTGCAGCCCAGACGGCACATGCCCGTATCAACCTTGAGATGAACCTGAACCTTTGCCTGCAATTTTACGGCTGTTTTTGCAAGCTCTTCCGCAAATTCAAGATCCGAAAGCAGAGGGATGAGGGAACTCCGTACCATTTCCGGCAGTTCCTCAGGCATGGCCTGGGAGAGAAGCAGAATCGGGGCCTTTATACCCCCGGCCCGGAGTTCCGCGCCTTCCTGCACGGAGGCCACCGCGACACAGTATGCGCCGGCTTCAAGCCCCGCGGCGGTTATGCGCAGACTCCCGTGACCATACGCATCCGCCTTGACAGGGATGCAGATCCGGCACCTTTCCCCGATACGGGAACGGACAGCCTGAATATTCCTGCGAAAAGCATCAAGATGAATAAGCGCCCTGGTCGCCCTCATGCGCAAGCCGCTCCTTGCGGCGCCGTATTATCAACTTCCCTATGCTCGTGGCCCGAAGGGACACATGCACAAGCCGCCTCCTGGCGGCGCCGTACCATCAATTCCCTTACATTTGTGGCCCGAAATGCCGTATAATAACACAAAGGGAAAGAACTACACAATATGCGGTTTTGGCTTAAATTTCGAAAAAAACAAGGAATTTTTTCCCAAGTACTGGATTATTGTACCAAAAAGTAGTATACTGAAATAAGGATATGTGTCTTCAAATGGGAGAATTGAAGCTCCCCATGTCAGTTTTAGCGTT
>JAITES010000001.1 GCA_031281925.1 Treponema sp.
CGGGTTTCGGTATCCACCGGGGCTCCGTTGGCGAGGAAGCTGCCGCTCACAAGCCTGTATCCCGGATCGGGGATAACCCTCAAACTAATCTCGTCTCCCGGATATCCGCTTGAAGGACTTGCGATAACGGTACCGTTTGCCCCCGCATCGATCACCACGGGTATCGAGTTTGGCTCTTCTTCTTCTCCGCCGCCGGGAGGCTGGGGACAAGAGGCAAAAACCAGGAGAAAACCCAAAAAAACGGGGATAGCCATGTTTCGGACAGAAAATTTCACACCCATCACCTTAATTATCGAGTAAGAAACAAGTATCTATTATATTATACTGCAAAAAAGGGTAAAAGAAAAGCCGTTACCGGGAGGAGGAGCACCGGTAACGGCCTTATGGAAAAAACTTTTTTCATATATCTAAAGAACAATAGGTGAAAAAAAAAGTTACAGTTAAGGCTTTTCCGGAAGAATAATTTCGAAAAATTTTCAACCTTCAAACGCTATACATAGTATCGGCCCCGTGGTATAAAATATCATGATTATTGAAAAAAACCGTGTGGTCAGCATAGACTACACCCTTACCGATGATAAGGGCGCCTTTATTGATTCAACCGGCGACGGGGAAGCTTTGGATTACCTCCATGGTCATGGAAACATCATTTCCGGTCTGGAACAGGCCCTGGAGGGCAAAAAAGAAGGGGATCATATCAATGTCCATCTTTCCGCCGCGGAGGCTTACGGAGACCGGGACGACAGGCTGGTGATTGATATTCCCAGAGAGAATTTGGACGGTATCGATCCTCTGGAAGAAGGAATGCAGTTCCAGGCCCAGACCCCCGACGGATACCGGATCATGACCATACGCGCCCTGAAAGAGAATTCGGTAACGATGGACGGGAACCATCCCCTGGCCGGAATGGCTCTTACCTTCGATGTAAGGGTAAGCGGTGTCCGGGAAGCTTCGGAAACCGAACTGGCCCGGGGGCATATCCATCATCATGATCACGAAAATTGCGGAGAGGGCTGTGGTGAAGAAGGCTGCGGCCGCGGGGGAGGCTGTTGCGGCGGCTGAAATCCCTTGATCTTGCAATTCTCCTCTTTGGTATCGGTATAAGTGTTTACAGTTTCATTTCTCTTTCTCCGGCAGGGGAAGCGTCCAGGATGGTAGTTACCGGGGATCAGGGCGTCTGGGTTTATCCCGCTAAAACCGGCGGGGAAGCGCTGCTTGTAAGCGTACAGGGGCCTCTGGGCGATACGGTGCTGGAGATCAATGATGGAAAGGCGCGGGTAATCTCTTCTCCCTGCCCGAACCAGACCTGTATCGCGGCCGGGGCAATCCACCGGCGGGGGGCCTTTATAGCCTGTCTTCCCAACCGGGTCATGGTTTCCGTGGAAGGAGGCGAAGACGAAAATCTTGACGCCTCAAGCTGGTGAAGCTGCGCTGCCCGTTCTGGCGGCTTTCTGCCTCTTCCTTTCGGCCATAGAATACCTTATCCCCAAACCGCTTCCCTTTATGCGTATCGGCCTTTCAAACCTTCCCCTCCTCCTGGCCCTGAACATCTTCCCCGCGGGTTCCTGGTTTCTTCTTGTCATGCTCAGGATCTTCGGTCAGGCGCTTATTTCGGGGACTCTTTTTTCCTATGTCTTTGTTTTTTCCCTGTCGGGCGGCCTTGCCTCCGCCATTCTGATGTTCTCTCTCAGACGGCTCTGCGGTTCCGCGCTGTTAAGCCTGGCGGGAATAGGCCTTGCGGGCTCTCTCGCATCCAATGCGGTTCAACTCGGTCTGGCCTTTTTCTTTGTCTTTGGCGACGGAGTCCGCTATCTGGCGCCTCCCTTCCTCTCCGCCGGCCTTGTCTCGGGCCTTGCACTGGGGCTTTTTGCCGAAGCTTTTACCCGGAAATCCCGGTGGTACAGGCTTTTGGAAGCCGGGGAACCGTTTCCGCCTGTTCCGGAGACGGCAATTTCCAAAACAAGGCAAAGGGCTCAGGATCGTGTATTCGGTCCTGTGTTCCTCTTTGCTGCGGGTCTTGTATTGATGCTGATCTTCCTTTTTACCCGTTCCCTGAAATGGCAGATCATTCAGTTTGCCTTCTATACGTTTCTCGCCCTGCTCTCCGGGAAAAGGTTTAAGCCTCTTTTTACTCTTCTGGTCATGGCGGGGATAGTGGCGGGAAATCTTTTGGCGCCCTTTGGCAAGGTTCTCTGTAGCCTGGGTTCGCTGCGCATCACCGAAGGGGCCCTCTTCGCGGGGCTTGGGCGGGCGCTTACCCTGGAAGGCCTTTTCATGCTTTCCGCTGTCTTTATCCGCCCCGGACTGAGGCTTCCCGGATTTTTCGGTTCGCTTCTGGCCCGGACTTTCGGCATCTTCTCTCTTATGCAGGAAAAAAAACCACATTTCAAAAAAGGTCATATTATTGAGGAAATAGACAATCTGCTGATGGATCTTTCCCTACCGGTTTCTTGAGCGGGCAAGGCCGTCATTGGCTTCCCTGTAGTCGGAATTGAGCAGCAGTGCCCGCTGATAGGCCTCTACCGCCTGGGGATAGTCGCCCAGGGCCTCCCTCACCGAGCCCAGCCTGAACCACCAGAGGGCTATGCCGGGTTCAAGACGTACCGCCGTGGTATAGGCAATGTCCGCATGGCGATTCTTCTCCGTCAGGCGGAAGATCTCCCCTATAAAAAAATAGGCGACAGATACCCTTTCTCCCTGGGGAGAAGCATTGGTATAACGCTGCATAAAGATCAGGGAACGTTCGTAATCCCTGAGATAGAAATAGGCCTCCCCCATGGTCTCCACCACCCGGTATTCATCGGCATAGAGCCTTAAACCCCGTTCCCCCCAGGTGATAACTTCGGCATACTTCTGCTGCCGGTTAAGAGCCCATGTGATGGCCGTATATGTATCCCTCGTGGCGGCATTCCGGGAAACCTCATCCTGGCAGATACGGATTACTTCACTATAGTAGACATCGGCTTCGGCCATGCGGTTCCGGGCTTCCATATTGCGGCCGATCCGGTAGATCTCAATGGCGCTCTGGCGGGCCTGCCCCTGACCGGCAGTTCCGGAACTCTGGGCCGCAAGCGGGAGAAGAGGAAAAAAGAGAAGAACAGGCAGAAGGAAAGCACGAAAAATCCGCATAAGAGTATAATGAACCCAACAGGCCAATTTTTCAACCGATGGACACTTGAACAGTATGGAGATTACCAATCCGTGGCTTTTCCGCCATGCGGAAAAGCCTGAGAAAGGTACTGTCCGAAAAGTTTTTGGACAGCACCTTTCTCCTACCAACAGCAGTATCCGCCGTCAATGATCAGGTCTGAGCCGGTCATGTAGTCCGAAGCCGGGGAGGCAAGGAATACTACCGCTCCCTGAAGATCGCTGGTAAGGGCCATGCGTCCCATGGGTATCTTCTCAAGCCACCTGGGAAGCATGGTCTTCCCCTCGGGGGTTTCAAGCAGATTCTCCACCAAAGCGGTCTTGGTATAGCCGGGACTGATGCTGTTCACCCGGATACCTTTGGGCGCCCACTCGGCGGCGAGACTCCGGGTCAGGTGAAGCACCCCTGCCTTGGACGCATTGTAGGCAGCCTGATTCTGGGGGGTGTTGGAGATATGAGCCGACATTGAAGCGGTGTTGATAATTTTCCCATAACCGGCCTTCTCCATTATCCTCGCCTCGTGGCGTGCACAGAGAAACACCGAATCCAGATTGAGGGCCAGCACCTTCCGCCATTCGGCAAAATCCTGGGTAAGAGCATCTCTCCAGACACCCATGCCTGCATTGTTCACGCCTATGTCCAAACGGCCCCATGTGCCGGTAATATCCTTTAGCATCTTTTCTACATCCGCTTCGCTGGTAACATCGGTTTTAAGGGCTATTGCGGTAATGCCCTTCTTTTCCAGGGCGGCGGCTGTTTCCTCCGCTGTTACAAGATTAATGTCCACAACCGCAACTTTGGCTCCCGCCTCTCCCAGCGCAAAACAGTAAGCCTGTCCGATTCCCTGGGCGCCGCCTGTTACCAATGCGGTTTTCCCCTCAAGCTTAAAACGATCAAGAATTGTTTCCGGCATGATATACCCCCTGGCATTATGGTACATTGCGCCGTCTGTTATGTAAATAGAGTCTGTGCTTCGTTTTTTTACAGGACAACGGGTAAGGCTTCCGGCATCCTAAAATAGTAGCGCGGTCGGTGAAAATACCGGGTATTCCCGTTCCTTTTTAAGAGCGCCGGTTTTTTGATTGATCCTGAAAACCACAAGGTTATCCGAATCCTTGTTCAGCACAATGAGGAAATTGCCCGAAGGGTCAATGGCAAAGTCCCTGGGATGCTTCCCGCCGGAATCAACGGTCTCCCTGAAACTGAGGGTTCCCGCGGGATCGGCCTTAAAGACAGCGATGCTGTCGTGTCCCCTGTTGCTCGTGTAGACAAAACGCCCATCGCCGCTTATGCGAATGGCCGCGGCAATGCTCTCTGTCTTGAGGCCTTTAGGCAGGGCGGAGACAGTCCCGATTTTTGTAAGAACACCCGCCCTGTAGCTGAAGGAATCAACCGTGGAGTCCAGTTCATTTAGAAAATACGCGTATTGTACCGGGAGCTTCGCCGCATGGCTTCCCGATGGACCAAAACAGCCGTGCCGGGGCCCTGCGCCGGGCGCTGAACTTGTAAAGGGAGGCTCTGCCGGGCTTAAGGGTTCTTTTGCCTTTGTGTCGAAACGGTAAGCCATGATCCGGTCTGTCCCCAGGTCGCAGGCGAAGGCGTACCTGTAGTCCGGGCTGAACCAGAAGGAATGGCAGTGCGCCTTCTCCTGCCTGACTTTGTTGGGACCCTTCCCGGTAAACTGAATGGCCTGAACCGGCTCTCCAAGGCGGCCGTCTTTGCCGATGGGCAGAACTTCCAGAAGCCCCCCTGAATAGTTTGCCACAATCGCCCAGGCGCCGTCCCTGCTCAGGCTGATATGGCAGGGCCCGGTTGCGCCCGAAGTTTTGTAGTTGAGAAAACGGAGGCTCTTGTCCTTTTCCACCGCAAAGGCGGAGACCGCGCCGGCGGGGAGTTTTCCGTAAGAGGCTACCTCGTTGACCGCATAGAGGAATTTCCCCCGGCGTGCAAGGTAGCCGGGATTTATCGCCTCCGCCGCCAGGTGAATATCCTCCACCACCCCGGTTTCACCGTTAAACTCTATGGAGTAAATTCCCCTGGCCCTGCCGCCTGTGCCTTCGGTATATGTTCCGATATAGCCTGAATAAACCATGACAGTCTCCTCACTATGCCTCTTTCCCTTTAACTTTGGCCCAGGTATCACGCAGGCCTATGGTTTTGTTAAAGACCGGCTTTCCGGGCTTGCCATCGGGATCGGGGACAAAGTAGCCCAGACGCTCAAACTGGTATTTTGCATCCGGGGGAGGATTGGCAAGTCCCGGTTCGCCCCAGGCGCCTGTAATCACTTCCAGGGAAGCGGGAGCGAGATTGTCGATGTAATCCTTCCCGGGCGCCGTTTCCATGGGCCGTTCCGGGGTAAAAAGGTAGTCGTAGAGTCTTACTTCCATGGCCACAGCTTTTGCGGCGTTGACCCAGTGGATGGTGCCCTTAACCTTGCGGTTGTCCGGGGCATTGCCGCCTCTGGTCTGCGGATCATAGGTACAATGCACGGCGCTGATGTTCCCGGCTTCATCCTTGTCAAAACCGGTACAGGTAACAATGTAACCGTAACGGAGCCTCACCGAATTGCCGGGGTAGAGGCGGAAATATTTGGGAGGCGGCGTTTCCATAAAGTCGTCCTGTTCGATGTAGAGTTCCCTGCCAAAGGCCAATTTCCGCTTTCCCTCTCTTTCATCCTCCGGGTTGTTTACCGCCTCAAGCTCTTCTTCCCTGCCTTCCTCCCAGTTGTCAATGATAAGCTTCAGGGGTTTGAGAACCGCCATCACCCGGAGAGCCCGTTTGTTGAGATCTTCCCGGAGGCAGTATTCCAGAAAGGCGATATCCACCATGGAATCGGTTTTGGCAATGCCGATCTGGGATACAAAGCTGCGGATTGCTTCGGGTGTATAGCCCCGCCGGCGGAGCCCTGAAATCGTAGGAAGGCGGGGATCGTCCCAGCCTGAAACATATTTTTCCTGCACAAGCCGGAGGAGCCAGCGTTTACTCATCACCGTATGGGTCATGTTGAGCCGGGCAAACTCGATCTGCCGGCTGGGGAAAACTTCAGCCTCCCGGATAAACCATTCATACAGGGGCCGGTGAATCTCGTATTCCAGGGAGCAGAGGGAGTGGGTGATCCCCTCCTTTGCATCGGAGAGGGGGTGCTGGAAATCGTACATGGGATAGATGCACCACGTGTCTCCTGTACGGTAGTGGTGTTCCCGGCGGATACGGTACATAACCGGATCGCGCATAAGCAGGTTGGGACTTGCCATATCGATCTTGGCCCTGAGTGTCTTGGCGCCGTCGGGGAATTCCCCGGCCCGCATCCGTCCAAAGAGATCCAGGTTTTCTTCCACGCTGCGGTCGCGGTAGGGGCTGTTCCTCCCCGGCGGGGTAAGGGTAATGTTGTTCTTGTCCTGAACCGCGGTGCCCCGGTATTCGCTCATCTGTTCATCGGAAAGATCGTCCACATAGGCGCGGCCTTTCCTGATTATCTTTAGAGCCAGTTCGTAGAGGTACTCATAGTAATCGCTGGCATAGTATTCCCGGTCTTCCCAGTCATAGCCCATCCATTTTACATCCCGTTTGATTGCTTCAACGTAGGACTGATCTTCCTTCTCCGGGTTTGTATCGTCAAAACGGAGGTTGCACTTGCCGCCGAAACGCTCCGCCATGGAAAAATCTATGTAGAAAGCCTTGCAGTGGCCGATGTGCAGCCAGCCGTTGGGTTCCGGGGGAAAACGGGTATGGACATGGCTGAAACGGCCTGAAGCAAGATCCTCCCTGATGAATTCGCTGATAAAATCTGAGGACTCATTCTCCATGGGGAAACTCCTAAAAATTTGTTAGATAACAAAGTCCGATGAGTAAAACCGCCCGGAGCATTGCCTGCCCGGCGATTTGCGGCTTCCACCTGGCCCATTCTTCCATCCGGCCGATTTGAGTTCCATACCACCAGAACAGGCCCATCTGGGCATCAATGCGGAAAGCATACTCGGCAAAATCTTCCTTCCGGCTCTGGGGCCCGAAGAAAAGCCAGGCCAGTTCCTCCAGAATAACGCTGAAATCCGTAAGCGCGGAAAGATAATCCTTCCCTTCAATCTTTGCCATCAGGCCGGGGATCTGATCCTCCAGTTCCTGTTTCCGTTCCACATCGGCCTCTTCCACCCAGGTTTTCTGAATGAGAAGCTCCAGATTATTCCGGAAATGCTGCAAAAAGGTCTTCATCTCCGGGCCGCACTCTTCCAAATCCAGCAGACGGCGGTAATCTGCCCCGATACCCAATATGCCCGCAAAAGCAAAAGCTTTTTCTTCGGCTTTTACCTCGATCTCCGCCGCCGGCCCCCCGGAGCCTTCATTCAATTCAGGCGGGAAAAGAGCCTCTGCAATACCGCGGTACTCTTCGGGGATAAAAACACTATTACAGGAGCAGCAGTGAAACATACTTGTACGATGCTGAAAATAGACAAAATAGTCAATTACAACAGAGCGTCCCCGGATACGTTTGTGAAGAAAGATTCCCCACCCTATTTAGTGTCTGTCCACAAAGTCGGTTACTTGCGGACAGACTTTGCATTTGCATACGCAAATGCGGTTTTTAAGGTAGTCTGTCTATGATGTGTCTACATTATAGACAGACTCTATTTATTCTTGAACCTGTTCTGCCTGTAGGAACGGGTATTCTGAACCCGGTAGGATTGAGCCTTTGCCGCGGCATTGCGGATACGTTCCCCCGGACTGGGATGGGTAGTGTTAAAACCGCCGGGATGGGCCTTCTGGGCGACTTCGAGAAGCCGCAGCATCTCAACAAGGGCGGCAGGATCGTAACCCGCGGCGGCCATCAGTATGAGAGCCGCATCATCCGCCGCATATTCCTGCTGCCGGGAATAACCGTTTTTTACCATGGTATTCACCATGGCGTTAACCGAATTGCCAAAGCTGAGAAGCTCGGCATCCATTCCCGCTTCCCGCGCGGCGGTTCTGGCGGCGGCATCTCCCGTACGGCTCAGATCCTGGGTAAGGGCCATGTCTTTAATCATCGTGATCCCGTGCTTGAGGAGAATGTGGGCCGCCTCATGGGCGATAACCGCGGCCAGAGCGTCTTCGGAATTAACCGCTTCAACCAATCCACGGCTGAGAAAGATGTGGCCTCCCGGAGTTGCAAAGGCATTGATCTCCTGGCTGTCAAGGATCATCACATGGTAGCCGTTGTACAATTCGGGCTGGGGGGAATTGACCGTAATGGCGCTGCAGATCCTGTTGAGGTAGGCGGTAAGCTCCCTGTTGCGGGTATAGGGCTTATAGAACGAAAGTATGTTCGCCCCCACTGCCCGGCCCAGGTAATACTCCTCTTCCGGGGTGTAGTCCCGTTTCTCCTCATTCATCAGGGTATCCATCTGGGAAAGGGCGCCGGAAATATCCTGCCCGGCGGCGCCCTGCTGGGCTTGCGCAATGGAAGGATTCAGAACAGAAAGGCATAAAAGCATAAGAAAAAGGCTGGTACTAAACGTTTTCATTCTTAATCCCCCAAAGAGAGGTGACCTTCGGTCAGAAACCGGAGCAATTCTTTCCCCGGAATGTTTACTGCCTCCATGGCGTCGATGTCTCTATAGTCAAGTTTTTCACCCCTGCTGTAGGCGCGTTCCACTTCGGGCGAGAAACCCTTCCCCGCCAGCGCCAGTTCCCCGGTTGAGGCGGAACGGTTCCCGGCAACAACCCGCCGGGACGAGAGGCTTCCCGCCGCTACCCAGCCTTTAAGATTCGGCGTCCGGGTGTTGTTGTGGGCCTGAACCTCCACCCACTTTCCCTTCTCCTGAATCACCTGAACACTGTCCCCGAAGGAGAAGACACCCGCATCTTCGGCGAAAGCCCCGGAAGAGGCCTTGACCGCGGCTTCTTTCACCGCCACATACATAATTTTTCCCTGCTGAGACTGGGCATGCAGGCCGAAGGCAAGCAAAAGAGACAAAACCGTTATCAAAACTGTAGTGTTTTTCATATTACTGGTTGAATTTATTCACCATGAGTGGCGGCTGATGGGTGGCATCGAGGGTATCCCGCCAGAGATCGCCCTCAGGATCCACACGATTCCGGTGAGCGATAACCGTCTTGATCGGCAGATGAACAAATTTATCGTTCACAAGTCCTATGATAAGCTTGGTTTTCCCCGCCATGGCCGCATGAACAGCCGCATTGCCCAGCCGCTCACAGTAGATCGAGTCGCTGGGGTTAGCCGGAGATGAACGGATGATATAGCTGGGATCGATGTATTTAAGGTTTATCTCTATCTTCTTTTCGGCAAAATACTTGATGATCCGGTCACGGAGGTAGATACCCACATCGGCCATTTTGGCATTGCCTCCCGCATCGGTCTTTTTTTCCGTAACAAGCAGATCCTGCATGACTCCTTCGGCAACTACGATGACGGCATGGCCCCGGTCGAGGATTCTCCGCTCCAGGTGGGGCAGGAAACCGTTGTAGCCTTCCAGGTTGAAGGGCACTTCGGGGATAAGGACGAAGTTTACCTCGTGGCTTGCCAGAGCGGTATGGGCTGCGATAAAACCGGAATCCCGGCCCATCACCTTCACCAGCCCTATGCCGTTGATCGCGGAATGGGCCTCCATGTGGGCGCTGGCAACGACTTCCACCGCCTTGGAAACGGCCGTATCAAAGCCGAAAGAACGCTGCAGCAGCGCAAAATCGTTATCAACCGTCTTGGGAATCCCCACTATGGCAATCTTGAGATTCCGTTTTTCGACCTCTTCGGCTATGTCCAGTGTGCCGTGCTGGGTTCCGTCCCCGCCAATAGTGAAGAGCATGTTCAGATTGAGCCGCTCCAGGGCGTCTACAATCTTGGACACTTCCTTGCCGCCCCCACGGGCGCTTCCCAGGAAGGTGCCCCCCAGCTTGTGAATATCATCAACCAGATTGGGATCAAGCGCCTCTGTTTCATACTTGCCTTCGGGCAGAAAGCCCATGAAACCGTACTGGATACCGGATATTCGTTTGACCCCGTAACGGTAATAGAGACAGCGTACAATGGCCCGGATCACGTCATTGATCCCCGGACAGATCCCTCCGCAGCTTACAATGCCCGCATGTACATGGGCAGGGGCAAAGTAGATCATCTCCCTGGGCCCCGCGCTTTCCAGAACCTCACTCTTCCCGATAGACTGCTGGTCTCCTATCTTTACATCCGCCCCAAAACGTACATACTCATCATCGGTAACATAATTTGCAATCAAGTCCCCCTCTGTGGTGGACATGACTATCGGCGATTTAATGCTCCGTTTCCCAAGTTCTTCAATCGTAAAATCCATAGCTTCGGCCATATCATGCTCCTTGTTCATAAGCCATAAAACAAATTATAATATATTTTTAAATGAATCTAAAGAGGGCTTTCGGTAATATTTTGAAATGAGGCATTTCGGAGGGGATTGCGTCCTGACTTGACTATTACCATACCCGATATTAAGTTATGTTTATACAACAGTACCCGGAGAATGTATACATGCTATTGTCCGATGCCCCCGGCGGGGCTTCATTTACGGTGCTTAGGGTCATGCTGGGGAAGGAAGTGGGCAAGCGTCTGGCCGATATGGGCTTTACAGCCGGCGCCCCGGGAGCCGTGGTACGGACGGGATTCTTCCGCGGGCCGCTGCAGGTGCGGATCAGGGGTTACGATATTCTGATACGGCGTTTTGAAGCTGAGGGAATTGAGGTTGAGCCTGTAGGCGACTGGTCCGCCGCCCACGATTCCAGGAGATGGTTCGGAAGATCGCACCGGGATCTGCGGTAAAACGAAATGAACAATGACTGACAATATACTGCGTATCGCCCTGGCGGGGAACCCCAATGCGGGAAAAACCACTCTCTTCAATGCCTTAACCGGAGCGCATCACAAGGTGGGGAACTATCCGGGAGTTACCGTGGAGAAACGGGAAGGGAGCCGGATACGGGGGGATAAAACCTATCATTTTATCGATCTTCCGGGGATCTACAGCCTTACCGCCTACTCCATTGATGAAGTGGTGGCCCGCGATTTTATTCTGGACGAAAAACCGGATGTGATTGTCGATGTTCTTGACTCCACCAATCTGGAACGGAATCTCTATCTCTGCCTCCAGTTCCAAGAGCTGGGTATACCGGTGATCGGCGCCCTCAACATGACCGACGAAGCGGAAGCCAAGGGGATACGTATAAATGAAGTGAATCTCGGCGCTGTTCTGGGGATTCCCATGGTAAAAACCGTAGGCACCAGGGGCCATGGCTCCGAAGAGCTGCTGGATGCCATTGATGCGGTGAACAGAGCGTCTGAGGAACAGGAGACGCGCCATTCGATCCGTTACGGGGATGAAATTGAAGCAAAACTCGGCAGGCTGGAGGAACTTATCGCTGCCGACACCGCTTTTTCCGCCCGGTATCCTGTCCGCTGGCTTGCGGTAAAACTGCTGGAAAAGGACAGCAATGCCTACGAACGGCTCTCGGAACACAAGGATGCGGAACGGATTGAGGCGGAAGCCCGGAGCGCCGTCATCTGGATAGACAAACACTACGGTAAAGACTCGGAAATCATCATGACCGAACAGCGTTACGGTTATATACGGGGAGCGGCGCAGGAATCGGTCGCGATTGTGAAGCACCCGGATTTCTCCCTTACCGAGTCCATTGACCGGATTATCATGAACCGTTTTTTGTCTCTGGTGATCTTTATACTGGTGCTCTGGGGAGTCTTCCGGATCACCTTTTTCCTGGGGGCTTACCCCATGGAATGGCTGGAAATTTTCTTTGGTTTCTTAAGCGGCACACTCATGCGGGTAATGCCTGAAGGATTGATCCGTTCCCTCCTTGTTGACGGGATCATCGGAGGGGTTGGCGGGGTCCTTTCCTTTGTCCCTCTCATCGTCATTCTCTTCTTCCTCCTCTCCCTGCTTGAAGATGTGGGCTACATGAGCCGGGCGGCCTTTGCCACCGACAAGCTGCTCCACAGTTTCGGCCTTCACGGTCAGTCCATATTCCCCATGATGCTGGGCTTCGGCTGTTCTGTGCCTGCAATCATGGCGGCCCGCACCCTGAAGAGCAGGCGCGACCATGTTTTGACTGTCCTTATCACCCCCCTGATGAGCTGTGGGGCAAAGCTGCCTGTCCATGTGCTGCTTGCCGCGGCCTTCTTTCCCCGGCATGCGGCAAACATGGTGATTCTGATCTATGCTGCCGGAGTAATGCTTTCCCTGGTCTGCGCGGTGATACTCAGGGCCACCATCTTCAAGGGAGATCCCACCCCCTTCGTGATGGAACTTCCGCCTTACCGGGCGCCCACCCTGCAGGGGCTCCTCTGGCATGTATGGGAGAAAACCTGGCAGTACGTCAAGAAAGCCGGAACCGTGATCCTCGCCTCCGCAATCCTGATCTGGGTGATCACGAGTTTCCCCCGGTGGGAACCGGACGGGGAAGAGGAGGCCTCCGCAAGGGCTGCCTATACGGCGGAACACCCTGCCTCAACGGAAGAGGAGATCGCCGCATGGCTTGAAACAATCAATGCCCGGCAGTCCCTGGAGTACAGTATCGCGGGAAGGCTTGGTCACTTTATTGAACCGGTATTCCGGCCCCTGGGTTTTGACTGGAAGATCGCCGTAGCTTCGGTAACAGGTTTTGCCGCAAAAGAGGTTATCGTTTCCACCATGGGTATCCTCTACCGCGTAGGTACGGGCGAGACTGAGGAAAGCGAGGGACTCCGGGACGCCATACGGAAGGACAGCACAATGCGGCCCCTGACCGCCCTGGTTTTTATGCTCTTTACCCTGACGATACCGCCCTGCTTTGCCGCAATGGCAACGATGAAGGCGGAAATCGGCGCCAAATGGGTAGGATTTGAGATTGTTTTTCTGTTTCTCCTGGGCTGGATTCTCTGTTTTCTGGTATACCAGATCGGGAATCTGGCGGGATTTTAGCGGGACAAGAGGTATAATGATGGAAACAGTAATTGTTATTGTTATAGCGGCTCTGGCCGCGGCTTTTTTGGGCTGGAGGACTGTAAAGATCTTCCGTTCCAAAAACAGCGGCTGCAACTGCGGCTGCGGCGGTTCCAAAACCGCGGTAAAAAAGACTTAAAGAGGCTTTCCCAAAATATCAATTTTGGAACGGCAGCCCTGGATTTAATGTCTACTGTTTGAGAAGCGCCATACGTTTCGGCTCGGCAGCCTCATGCATGGCTTCCAGTTCCGCCATGATGGCGTCTACGGTTGCCTGCTTCTTGTCTTCGATGCCCGCCTTTCCGGCTGCAGCCCTGGCCTGTTTCCGGAATTCGGCGCATGAAAGGACAGGCCCCGCGGTAACCCTCACCAAATCGCTTCTCACCTCATCCTCCATCATGTCCTTCTGGTGGACATGGAGAATTTGACCGTTGAGGGCTATACAGCACATATAATCAAAGGAACGGATATAGGAATCGATCTCCCGGACTCCCCTCTTGGTGGCAGGATCCCAGGCGCGGTAGCGTGTTCCCGCGGGGAAAACCAGGATCAGTTTCCCCTGGGTTTTTAGCTCATTCAGGGCCTTCATCGCGGCCCGGTTGATGGAAGCGCTGCGAAGGATCTCCGCCCGGTCTTTTTCCGCGTCCAGGTGGGCAAGGGAACGGCTTGGATAGATCACAATACGGCTGTATGCGGCGGCGAACGCGGCAACGGCGGGATCGTCTTCGGTAAGCTTCATCCCCGCAATGGCCACTACGGCCCGTGACATCTCCTCCCCGTGCCCGCCCGCCTTCCTGATAAAGTATGTAATAATCGAAAGATCCAGATTACTGTAATGCTCCGGCAGGAGGAGACAGGAAGAGCCGGACCTGGCTTTTTCCCAAAGCTCTTCCAGATTTTCCATGCCGTCCAGACCCGAACCGGGAAGGCTTGATTCCTCCACCATCATATCCAGATAGGGAAGCACGGCATCTACCCCAACCTGATAGACATTATCCTCGGTAATGATCTTTGGTGTTTTGGTCAAAATCACCGCGTCTTTTACAAGATGTCCGTATTTGGATAGAAGAGTATCCATTATGCTTCCCCCCATAGTTTTACAAGTTCGATGAGTACCCTGCCGGCGGCGGCCATCTCGGGAACGGAAACCCATTCCAGCCTGCTGTGGGCATTGCGGCCGCCGGTAAAAATGTTCGGTGTGGGGATACCCAGTTCGGTAAGCCGGGAACCGTCCGTGCCTCCCCGGATCGGCTTCTGGCATATCCGGACTCCGGCTTTCCTGAAGGCTTCCCTGAGAATCTCCATCACCAAAGGATCTTTATCGATCTTTTCTTTCATATTGTAATACTGGGCTTCTGTTGTAACCTTTACCGTGGAGCCGGGGAACTGGGCTTCCACCGTTTTGGCGAAAGACTCCAGGGCCTCAAGCCGCCGTTCCATGATATTCCGGTCAAAGTCCCGGAGAAGGATCTCAAGACTGGCGCTTTCCAGGTCTCCTTTTATCTCCAGGGGGCAGTAGTAGCCGTAGTAGCCGTCGGTGGCTTCCGGGCTTTCCGAACGGGGCAGCAGCGTAGCGAAATGTGCCGCCATGAGAGCCGCATTTGCCAGGATGCCGCGGGCCGCTCCTACATGGATCACCCTGCCCCGAAATTCCACAAGCGCCTTCCAGGCATTGAAGCACTCCGCTTCAAGCTCCCCGATGGGGCCTCCGTCCACGGTATAGCAGGCCCTCGATTTGATAGATCCAAGGGGAAATTCGGGCAGCCCTTTCCCGGTTTCTTCATCGGGAGAAAAGATAATTTCCACAGGCCCGTGAACAATCTCAGGATGGGCACAGAGGTACTCAAGAGCGCCCATAATCTCCGCAATCCCGGCCTTGTCGTCGGCGCCCAGAAGGGTTGTACCATCGGTATGGATAAGGGCCTTCCCCTTCTGGGCCCTCAAATCCTCATCCAGCGCGGGATCGAGAATGAGTCCGCCCCCCAGATCGATTGCCTCACCGTCATAACATTCCACGAGGCAGGGGTTAACCCCCTTCCCGCTGACATCTTCCGCCGTATCGATGTGGGCCATAAGCCCTATACAGGGGGCCTTTTCCTTCCCTGCCGAAGGGGGAATCCTGGCGATCACATAGCAGTGTTCCGTTAACTCAACATCGCCGATCCCCAGCCCCTTGAGTTCCTCAAGCAGGGCCTTTGCCAGATCCCACTGCCCCGGACTGGAGGGAGTCTCCTTAACCTTGCGGCTGCTCTCCGTCCAGTACCGCACATACTTCAAAAAGCGGGGTACAATACATTTTTCCAGGGCAGGCATGGAAATCTGCTCCATGTTCGATTCAGTTTTTAAGGTTGACAAACCGGTTTCTTCAGACATCCCTTTATTATGAAGTGAAACTGCCAATCCGTAAAGCGTTTCAAAACAACGGCGGCCTCCGGCCGCTCCGGCGCTTTACTGGTATTTTAGCGCTGAATTTGCTACTATTTTGAGTATGACAAGCCCTGTTCCCGCATATCCTGATTTTGTTCCAATCAGTTTGGATATCATGAATGAGATGCATCCGCAGCTTTCGCTGACACCCGACGGGGTTTCCGAGTTTACCTTTGCGGGGCTTTACCTCTTCAGGCGGCGTTACCAGTACCGGGTAAGCCTGGGGCCGGGGCATACCTTCATCATCTCCGGGGTACAGCCTCCCAACGACCACGGGGAACCGCTCTGGACCGACAACAAAAAGTTCTTTCTTACCCCCTGCGCGGCCATGCCCAAAGATATTACCGAAGATCTCTTCCGAACCCACGATTACTGGAAGAACATTCCCGAATCGGTGCTGGCCCAATCCCGGGAAGATATTGCATCCTGGGGCATTGAACTGGCCGAAGATCGGGACAATTTCGATTATCTGTATCTGAGGCAGGAATTGGCGGATCTTTCGGGAAAGCGCTTTCATAAAAAAAAGAATCTGGTAAATGCCTTTAATAAAGAGTATCCGGATCATGAAATGAAACCCCTTGGCCCGGAACTGATTCCCCAGGCCCTGGAAATCACCGAACAGTGGGCCAGGGAGAAGGGTGAAGAGGGGGACATTATTGCGGCCAGGGAGACACTGGAACTGTTCGGCACGCTCAGGGTCAGGGGGGCGATCTTTTATGTGAACGGCAAACCTGCAGGCTGGTGTCTGGGGGAAAGCCTTGCAAAGGGCCGCATCTTCGCCATCCATTTTGAAAAGGCCCTGGAACAGTACAAGGGGATCTACCAGTATATCAACCAGGCCTTTGCCGCCAGCCTCCCCCGCTTCTTTACCTATATCAACCGGGAACAGGATCTGGGGGATCTGGGTCTGCGGCAGGCAAAGGAAACATACCGTCCCTGCGGCTTTGTAAAAAAGTACACCGGTGTCCTGAAGAACCCGTCCTGAAGCTCCCCCGCTAAAATAGTAACCGCAAGGCGAAAGAAGAAGGGGTCTGTTTCTTCAAAGAAACAGACCCCTGTTTAGTTTGAAGGCCCTATTTACGCGCCAGCAAGGTTCGTACCTGATCGGAAATGGCCTGGACCGCCATTTCGGGGGTCACATTGGGATTTTCAATGCAGCGTTGAATTTCGGTCATTTCGATTTCGTTGTGGATCTGGGGATATCTGGCGTTAACCGGCCGGGGAATATCGGTGTATTTTTCGAGTTGTTCCAAAACGGTCTTTGCATTCGGATTTGCCGCGATATAATCCTGAAACAATTTGGTCTCGGCCGCGGCCGGACTGGTACATACATAGCCGGAACGCATGGCAAAGTAGGCGGCGGGCTCGGGGCCGGTAGCGTATTTCAGAAAGTCCATTACCGCCTCTCCGTCTTTCTCATGCCCTGCCAGCATTACCAGGTTTGCCCCGCCTGTGGGCGCCCCGTAGCGGGTATTGGCGGGCAGGAAACAGGTTCCAATCTCGAACTTGCAGGCCGTCTTCAGGGCGCCCAGGTCTCCGGCACTTGACATGATCATTCCGGCTATCCCCGCGGCAAAGTCCGCCCGGGCCGCTTCCCAGGAATTGTACTCTTTTCCCGGAGGGGCCTTCATGCTGCCTTCGGCAATCATGGCCTTCCACAGGGTCAGGGGATCGGTACCCGCCTTGTTATTGTACGCGATATCCGTATGATTGGCGTTCAGGATCTGCGCCCCGGACTGCATAAGAAAGGCCTCGTAGAACCAGGCGTCGATGGGCTGTTCATAGCCCCAGCGTTTATCCTTGATGGAAAGTTTCCGGGCAAATTCCCTGAGTTCGGTCCAGTTCCTGGGCCCCGCGTTTGGATCGAGGCCGGCCTCTTTGAACATGTCCTTGTTGTAGTAGAACATGGGGGTGCTGCGGTTAAAGGGAACGGCGTATAGACCCTCTCCCCAATCGCAGCTGCTCATGAGTCCGGGATAAAAGGCCTTGGCATCGAATCCCGCATTCCTGGCCAGTTGGGTCATGTCCGTCAGTATGCCGTAATCGGCAAGCATTTTGATGGAAGCCATTTCGATCATGGCCAGATGCGGCGTCTCGCCGCCGGCTACCGCGGCGGTAACCTTGGCGATCATGTCATAATACGAGCCCTGGAATACGGCGCTCACATGAACCTTGTTCTGCCGGGCGTTGTAGTCATCGACAATTTTCTGCTGGGCTTCGCCGTTTACGCCGCTCATGGCGGACCAGAAAACTACCTCCGTTACTCCTCCGGTTCCGCCGGATTCTGCCTGTTTCCCGCCGGCAAAGATCGCCGCCGCCGTCATCAGTGCCGTCAAGAACATGAACATTCTTTTCATAAAGACCTCCTAGTCTTGAAAAAAAATCAGGAAACTTCTGAAGCTGAAATTTTTCAGAGCTTCCCATTAAGTCCATTCCAAAACTGAAGTTTTGGAACAAACTCAATTATTTTAAGAGTTCCTCCAGCGCCCGGCCTTTGGCCTGGTTCAGGGTAAACCCTAAAATGCGGGCGAAAGTGGGGGCCTCATCGATGATTCGCTGCCGGGGAATAACCGCGTTTTCCTTCACCGCAGGACCTGTCATCATAAAGACCGGCTGGGGGCCCTTGTGGGGAAGATGTCCGTGAGAAGCCACCGAGAACTTATAATCGGACTTATCCGGCTTTACCAGAACCGGCCCCGTACAGTCATTGCCGAAAGAAAAGGCCGGCCCGCCTTCAAGGACATACTCAAAATCGCCTGCAAGATGCCATTCGTTTTGAGCCTCCTCTTTGGTAAATACGCTTTCCACCCCGTATTCCCGTGTAGCGCGCATTTCGTAGAGAAGATCCTCCAGAAGGCGGCGGGTTTCCCCATCGGAAGGATCCTTCATAACAACCTGGCAGGAAAGCGCCGCGGAATTGCACCAGGCCTTCCAGTCCCGTACCCCGCCTGAAGAATCAACCGTGACAAGCCCCTTCCGGGCCAAAAGCACATTGGGGTTAAAGAGCCACTTTACCGGAAGGTGTCCGTGATCGCTTGATACCACAAAGTTGGTTTCGTCCTGGATTCCCGCATCGCAGGCGGCCTCCATAAGACGGCCGAGAAAATCATCGCTGAGCACAAGAGCCTGCTCTACCATGGGACCATAGAGGCCGTTCTCATGACGGGCATGATCCAGATGCGCCAGGTGCATAAAGGTAACGTCGGGCCTGAATTTTCTGATTATATCCACCGCACAGCCGGTCATCATAAAATCAAGAAAGGGCTGATGAATGGTCCGCATCTTGTGATAGTGCCGTTCGATAATATCTTTTACATTGGCGGAACCCCAGTTCAAAAGCAGGGAACGGGGATCTTCGGTTTCCGTTTTGGGCCAGATCTCCGGCACCAGGTAATCGGTATTGGGACAGCCCCCCATAACAGGCCAGCCCACGCAGCAGGTGGAATACCCGGCCTTCTTCGCCGCATCGATGATGGTCTCCGCCCTCATATCCCGGCGGTACCAGTACCAGCCGGGCCTGGGATTACCCGCGTCCAGGATCTCGTTGTGGAAGATACCGTGGGATTGCGGATACACGCCGGTGATGATAGAGGCGTGAGCCGGATAGGTCAGGGTGGGGTAGACCGATCTCATTCCCCCCTTTACGAAACTTGCCTTTTTAAGGAATTTGCCGAAATTGGGCAGAGTACTGAAGAAGGGCATATCCTCGTCAAAAAGGGAGTCTATTGAAAGGACAAACAACTTTTGGGACATCATACTTTCCTTGTTATTTTATGCCCGAATAGGCAAAGGCCTTTCGGATCTGTTTGTTGGCGGCGAGGTACACTCCCAGGATGGGAACTACCAGGAACAGGTTGCCTGCCATCATGGTATTCCAGTGGCGGCCGTTTTCCGCACTGGTCAGCATAGCGACCCCGATGGGCAGGGGGCGGAACGTTTCTTTAGTGGTCATGATCAGAGGCCAAAAGTAGGAGTTCCAGCTTGAGATAAAGCTGAGCAGCCCGATGGTAACTATGGCGGTCTTTGCTATAGGGATCATGATCTTGAGGATGATCTTCAATTCCCCCGCATCATCCAGCCGGGCGGCCTCAATGATCTCTTCGGGGATCTGCATAAAATACTGACGCAGGAGGAAGATGCCGAAGGCGTTGGCCACAAAAGGCAGAATCAGGGGCAGGTAACTTTGCAGTATTCCCAGCCTGCTGAATAAAAGGTACACCGGAATAAAGGTAAGCTGCTGGGGGATCATAAAGCCCAGGAGCACAATGCCGAACAAAAAATTCTTCAAATAGAACCTGCACCGGGCAAAGGTATACGCGGCGGGAATGATGATCAAAAACTGAAACACCAGGATGGAACAGCTTATCACCAGAGAATTCTTCAAAAAGAGCCCCACGTTTATCAGCCTGAAGGTATTGATGAATCCGTCCGCAACCCAGTTCCCGGGCAGGAACGTGGGGGGATAGACAGTCGTTTCCTCGTAGGGCTTAAAGGCGGTCAGTATCATCCAGGCAAAAGGATAGGCGATGATGACGATCAGCAGAATTTTGCCGAGCGCATTGAAGCCCCATAACGCAGACTTGATAATGCCGCCCGGACAGAAGGGCTTAAGCCGGTTTTTTTTAGTATCCATGCAGCATCCTCACCGGTAATGAACTTTTTTGCCCAGGAACACAAAATACAGGGCGGTTAATATGGCGACAAAGAGGAAAAGTACCACTCCCTCCGCGGAGGCAAGTCCGAGCTTAAGATATTTGAAGGCATCGGAATAAATCAGAAACACCAGGGTATTGGTTGAATTGACCGGGCCCCCCTGGGTCATCAGGTTGATAGTTTCAAAAACCTGGAAGGCGCCGATGGTGGCCACGATGACGATGAAAAAGAGGGTGGGAGAGATCATCGGCAGGGTGATCCGGAAAAAGGTCTTAATCCGGGGAGTGTCGTCAAGCTCCGCGGCTTCGTAAATATCCCTGGGAACCCCCTGAAGGGCCGCCAGAATCAGCAGGGAATAGTAACCAAAACTTTTCCAGACCATCATCATCATCAGGGAGGCCAGGGCCGTTTTGCTGCTGCCGAGAAAGGGAAAAGGCCGGAAGCCGAAAAACCGGATGACGCTGTTAATTGCTCCGATCTGGGGATCCATCAGCCAGAGAAATACCATAGACACCGATACCAGCGAAATGATATGGGGGGTAAAAGCCGCTGCCAGGGTGAGGGAGTTGAGCCGTTTCTGGATTTTCCCGTTCACCCAAAGAGCGAAAAGGGTTGACACCAGAACAAGTACGCTCACCAGTCCTATGCTGTACACGATGGTATTGGTCAAGACAAGGCGGAAATCCGCGTATTCAGAAAAGAGGAAACGAAAATTTTCAAGGCCGATAAAATTCCGTTTTTTGCTGAGAAGGCTCCCGTCAAATAAACTTGAGTGGAAAAGATAAAAGATGGGATATATGATAAAAACCGAAAGCAGAAAGATCGCCGGGGCGATAAGGATATATGCCTTGAGGTTTTCCCTCAGCCGTATGCTCAGGGAACTTTTTTCGGATTTTACACCGGCCATACTCAGCCTTCCTCCAGGGCCGCAAGCTGAGAGAGAATACCGGCGCTCATTTCGATCCGTTGTCCCTCTCCGTCAAAGGCAAAAAGGTGTTCCTTTTTTATGCTCAGTACGCAGTCGGGACCTTCTACGTCATCTTCGGACTTTACCATGACTTTGCCACAGGGAGTGTTGACCGAGTAGTTTATTTCCGCACCGAGTTGCTCCTTGGTAAGGATAGTTCCCCGGAGATGCAGGCCGGGATTTTCAAGCGGCAGCAGCGCCATTTTTTCCGGCCTGAAGCCAATCTGAATATCAGGAATGAGGGAAGACAGAATGTTCATGGGAGGCATGCCGATAAACTGGGCGGTAAACACATTCCGGGGATTGTGGTAGATCTCCTTGGGAGATGAACGTTGCATAATGATCCCCTTGTCCATAAGGACGATATTGTCCCCCATAGACATGGCCTCTATCTGATCGTGGGTCACATACACAAAAGTCGTGCCAAGGCGTTTGTGGAGTTCAATCAATTCCACCCGCATCTGGGCTCTTAGCTTGGCATCCAGGTTGGAGAGAGGTTCGTCCATCAGGAAAACCCTGGGCTTTTTGACCATAGCCCGGGCCAGAGCCACCCGCTGCCGCTGTCCTCCCGAAAGGGTGGAGGGCCGGCGTTCCAGGTAGGGACTAAGCCCCACGATCTCGCAGACTTCTTTTATAAGACGTTCCCGGTCTTGCCTGGGAACCTTTTTGTTTTTAAGGCCGAATTCAATATTGTCCCGGACATTCATGTTGGGATACAGGGCGTAGTTCTGAAACACCATAGCGATCCCCCGCTTGCCGGGCGCGGCATCCACCACGTTTTGGTCATCAATAAGAATATCCCCGGCGCTGGGCCTCTCCAGCCCCGAGATCATCCGCAGGGTGGTTGATTTTCCGCAGCCAGAAGGCCCAACCAGAACGGTAAAAGAACCGTTATCAATGGTCAGACTCAGATTGGGAATGACCAGTTCCCTGCCAAAGGATTTTGTGATATTTTTTAACGTAATGCTGCTCATGCCTGATATACCCACCTGCGCTAAAAAGGTTGGCCGGTTCAAAACCTCTCTTGGCTTTGAAACAACCTTAATTAACATGGATACAGGACATGTGTAAAAGTTTGATGGGGAATCTGTAAAAAACCGGTAAAATCAACGGAGGCGTTACCGGGCGCATGCTTACGCCCTGATATATTGATTATACGAAAAAACATGCTTTGGAATTTTACCTCTAAGTCGAATAAGATGATCCGGTAACCGCCCGATTTTCCCTCGCCAGGCCGGGCAAAGCGCGCCTTGTAGACCCCGCTACCGAGATTGGCTTCCGCAATCTGTGAAAATCCGCGTAATCTGCGGACAAAATTTCTTAACTTGCTGACAGAGTATGGTTATTTTTTATAAAGGGCAACCCCATGTGTTTCACATCTGTCGCTATAAATAATTACCATTACTGTTTTAGATCCGCCAACCTTATTTTTGGTCTCCGGATCCAAATCATCCCAGTCCGTCCACTTCCCTGATGGATCATTATTAAGTATACTGGTATCAACTTGATCAATAGTAAGAGTGGCAGGGTTTTCAGTTGTATACGTTCCCTTTATTGCTTCAGACCAGTCGGTTTTATCAAGTCTATGATATTCACTAAAATTACCAGCGTTGGCAACTATTTTCCTATAGCTGTTATCAGAAAGTTTGTCGCTTGTCCATGTTCCCTTTAATGTTAAAGTAGTATCAAATTTTGTGAACGTTCCGTTCATGTTGCTAAATTCATTCGCAAAATTTGCAACCAACATCTTTCCGGTTTCA
>JAITES010000219.1 GCA_031281925.1 Treponema sp.
CGCCGGAGCCAAAACTGGATTGGGGCCGGGAACAGCACGATTAAGACCGCCTCGTATGTGCCCCCCTGTCCAGGGGACATGGTAAGGGCCCTGGATGATCTTGAACGGTTCATAAACGATAATGAAGATGAAACCGATCCCCTTATTCAGGCGGCCCTTATCCATTATCAGTTTGAGACGATTCACCCCTTTTTGGACGGAAATGGCCGGATTGGACGGCTTCTTATTGTTCTTTTTTTATGCGCCAAAGGGATTCTGATCAAACCGGCCCTCTATGTTTCCTGGTATCTGAAGCAGAACCGTCTTGAGTATTATGACCGGCTTGAGGAAGTGCGGAAACGGGGAAACTATGAACAGTGGGTCGCTTTTTTTATGACGGCAATGCATGCCAGTGTCCGGGAAGCTTTGGGAACCATCGAAAAACTGGCGGCCCTCCGGGAGCGGAACCGGGTAAAAATAAGCGTCCTGGGGCGATCCGCGAAAACCGCCCGGCACCTGTACGACTATCTGGAGCGCAGCCCCATTATTGAAATCGGGAAAACCGCCGCCGACCTCGGAATGTCCTTTAATGCCGTCGGCAAGGCGGTGGAACATTTACGCTCCCTGGGCATCCTGGTCCAAACCGGATCGCAGGATGGGACTATGTCCGCCCGGAACCGCCGCTTTTCCTATACCGAATACCTCGACATTCTTCGGGAGGGGGCGGAGCCGTTTTAAGCCGGGGACAAGGGTCGCCGGACACCATGCGTGGAAGTGGATAACCTGACGGTTGCCTGGCTTCGAGCCAAAGCCGGCGCAAGCCATCAAACCCCGACTCAAATTATCGGGGAATTGGTGCGTAAGGCCTTGTCCGCGTCAGCCTGAAAGGCCCAAAACGTCGCAGGCGTTTTGTTACCGGTAACGCAATGTCGGTCACCTTGCCTTAAATCCTCAGTCCCCTCACTTCCAGCGCGTCCGCGGTTTCGGCGGCCTTTTCCAGCATCCGTTCCGTTACCAGCGGTACAAGCAGGAGGATCCGGCCCGGGCCTTTTTTGGCCCCGCGGGCTTCGCAGGCAAGGCTGGTATTTTCCCAGATTTCAAAAAAACGGGGAATAAAGCCCAGCATCAGCGAAACGGCAAGGCTGATCTTCCCCCCTCCCAGAGAATCCCGTATCCGGGTCTGGGTTGTGGTAGAGAAGAACAGGGCTCCTGCCGCGTATGCGATAATGACCGCGAGGGCTTCCCGGCTTCCGCCAAAAAACCCTTTCCTGTCAAAGGCCCATTCGCCCATGTTGACACTGCGGAAAAGCAGAATGAAGAGTACCAGTACGAGAAGAGGCCTCGAACCCCGGAGCAGTTCCCATGGTTTGATGCGGACGCTCAGGGCTCCGGCCGAAACAAGAAGGACCGCGGCAGCAAGGCCGGGTATGGATATATAGGCAAAAAACGATACAAGAAGCAGAAAAAGCAGTTTAAGCGCGGCGGGAATAGTGTAGAGGAAACCGCTGCCGGGTCTGTATGAATATGGGGGAGGGGGGAGGCTGTTTTGGTTTTTCATGGGGGAAGCCATGTGCAGTCCTCCACACCGGCATAGCTTTGGCGGGGATCGCGCACTCCCCAGGCGCTTTCCAGCCTTTCCAGCACCTCTTCCGGTTTTCCTTCGGCCTGCAATTCCCCCGCGTGGAGTATGATCAGCCTGTCGGCAAAGGCCAGCGCTTTTTCAAGCTCGTGGGTAAGCAGAACCACTGTCTTCCCCTGCTCTTTAAGGCTTTTGATTATCTTTAGAACCTGCATTACTCCCGGCCAGTCGAGATTCGCAAAGGGTTCATCGAGGATCATCAGACCGCAGCCCATGGCGAGGATCCCGGCCGCGGCAAGACGTCTCTTTTCCCCTCCGGAAAGACGCCTCGGCTGGGCATGGCGTTTCTCCCAGAGGCCAAGCATTTTCAGGGCTGTTTCGGTTTTTTCCGCTGTTTCTTCCCGGCTAAAACCCAGATTTTTCGGCCCAAAGGCGGCATCCTCTTCAAGTGTCTCTCCAAGAATCTGGGAATCGGCATCCTGAAACACGAGTCCCACGCTGCGGCGGAGCTCTCTTCCCGCGTCCCCAAGCCTATTTCCCCGGAAAAGCACTTCTCCGCCTGAGGGATCCAGCAGCCCGGCAAGAATTTTCATTAAAACCGTCTTTCCGGAACCGTTGGAACCGGCAATCAGGAGACATTCCCCTTCATAAATTTCCAGGTTGATGTTCCGCAGGGCCCGGAAAACAGTCCCTTCTCCTGACAAGAGGAAATTCATGGAGAGGTTTCTTACGGAAAAAAGGGGAATTCCGGTCAAGCCCGCCCCGGTATCAGACATTCAGATTTCAGACAGTCTCCCCGGCTTCACCGAAACGCTCCGCAAGAAGGGGCCTCAGCCTCGCCGCTATGATCACCGCAGATGCCGCCTTGATCAGGTCTCCGATGAGAAAGGGAAAGAAACCGGCGGCCAGGACACCGGCCCAGCCTGAATCCAGGGCAAACTTTAACCGGATCACTCCGGGCACATAGACGATCAGCATGCCGGCCGCGGAGGCAAGTATGATCCTCCACAGAGAAGTCTTTTTGCCTGTACGGGGCTTTCCGGCAATGAGACCCGAGGTAAAAGCCGAAAGGAGATAGCCGAAGAGGAAACCCCCGGTGGGGCCTATAAGGTGCACAAAACCGCCGCTTGCTCCCGCGAAAACCGGAAAACCGATTGCCCCGGCAACAAGATAGAGGGCAACTGCCCCGGAACCGGTAACCGGCCCCAATACAAGCCCGGAAAGCATGGCAAAAAGGTTCTGCAATACGATGGGCACCGGCGAAAAAGGCAGGGGAATGGAAATAAAGGTTCCCGCGGCCGTAAGGGCTGCAAAAAGCGCTGTCAGTGTAAGGCTGAAAATAACCTTTCTGTTGCTTTTTACGCTGTTTGTCTGCCGCATCATGGTCTCCTTTGCAGACCTTAGCGGTCTGCCCCTGTTATGTCAAGCCGATGGTGTGTTATTTTAAGACTTTGAGAAGAACTTGAAAAGAATAAGGAGAACAATATGAAAGTTATTGCGTTTAACGGAAGTCCTCACGGAGACGGCGTTGTCCACAAGGGCATCAGCCTCATGGCGGAAGAATTGGCCGGAGAAGGCATTGAAACAGAGCTTATCAATGTAGGCCAGCTGAATATTCAGGGCTGCATCGATTGCAGAAAGTGTCGTCAGACTGGCACATGCGCTATCAATAGGGATCTTGTCAACGAAAGCCGGGACAAGGTAAACGCCGCAGACGGGCTTATCATCGGCTCTCCCGTGTATTACGGCAGCATAGCCGGCAGTTTTAAGTCCTTTTTGGACAGGCTTTTCTTCCCCGGCATCAATCTCAAGTATAAAGCCGCGGCCACCGTGGCATCCCTGCGCCGCTCGGGGGGCATAGATACCTTCCATCAGCTTAACAATTATCTCAATCTCACCCAGGCAATAATCGTTCCTTCGGTGTACTGGGCTGTGATTCACGGAAACAATGCCGATGAATTTGCCCAGGATCTGGAAGGGCTGTGTATCATGAAAACAATGGGACGTAACATGGCATGGCTCATGAAGGCCCTTGAAAAAGCCAAAGCCGAAATTCCCCTGCCTCAGGATGTAAAACGAGAGTGGACCAACTTCATCAGGCAGAAAGAATAAATTTGTTTTTGCTTATGAATTGTAGTATTATATTCGTGTAGGGGAAGGAAAATGGCTGTCAAGGCGGAAATCAGGACAATCGCGGAAAAAAACCGGATCACCGCTAATATCATCAACGAGGCTGCCGGGGGTACTTCCTTTCTCCTTCTCGGTCATAAGGATCCTGATGCGGACTGCCTGGCTTCTCTGGTGGCTGCCGCTCTTCTGCTCAGTAAATTCCAGAAGTATGTAACGATTTATCTGCCCTGCCCGGTGATTGAACAGCTTGATTACCTTCTGGCAATTTGCCGCTACAACGATATCAATGTTGTGCAGGACAAAAATGTTCCCCTCGGAACGGATTTTTCTGCGGTGGTGATCCTTGATACCCCCAAGCCCGACATGATCCTGAAGAATGAGCAGATCGACGAACTCCTTCAGGATCCCCGAATGCGGAAGATAGAACTGGATCACCACCTGGAAGCAGATTCCTGGTATTCCGGAGATCCCGGTTACTGCCTCGTATCCCAGGCTTCCAGTACCTGCGAACTCATTGGCTACCTGAGCCTCAAGGTAGCCATCCGGCTAAAGCGCTCAGGCAGAGGCGGGGGAAGCGATTTTTTTTCCCGGAACATAGCCCTGGCAATCCTTACCGGTATCGTGGGGGATTCCCAGATGGGCCGCTACCTCAAAACCAACAGGGAACGCTGGTATTACAGTATTTTCAGCGAGATATTCCACCATCTTCTTGCCCAAAAAACCATCAAGGGCAGCCGGAACATGAGTTCCATGGAGGATATTTTCAAGGTCATCCAGAGTCTTTCAGAGCAGGAAACCCATTGTTTCAACGAGATGAAGAAGCATCTAAAGACCTTTCCTTCAATTAAGAGTATCAGCATCGGGGAAGATGAATCGGAAAAACTCTTCAAGCATTACGGCAACGAGGTGCTTGTCAATGTGGCAAAGTCCGCGGCGGATAAACTGGCTGAGGATTGCGGAAAACTCGGCCTTGTGGGTTACTATGACGATCCGGGTCTCTCCGATCTTGTTCAGTTCCGCCTGCGGAGAAGCTGCCATTTCACGTCTCTGGATCTCCGGGATGTGCTTCGGGAATTCGGTATACACAACGGGGGAGGGCATCCGGGGGCAATAGGCTTCAGGATCAGCAAGGGAGAGATACGGAACATCGAGGACTTTACCAGCGATTTTTGCTCCAGAATCGAAAAACTTACCGCAAATTTATAAAATTTTTCATATAAAAAGCCAAAATACTCCACATTTGTATACTATTTTTTCTTGAATAAAATGAAAGTTTAAGGTAAGATGGGCGTATCATTCATATATTAAGAGAGGTTGCTAGATGCTGGATATCGGTCCCATCCACCGTAAGGAATACGAGTTAGAGGAAGACCGATCCGAACCCGTTTTCATTGCCGAAGCGCCCGGAAGGATCCATTTTCTGGGTGAGCATGGTGAACCCAGGGCAGGTCTATTTCTTTCAGCCGCCATTGACCGTCATGTCCGGGTAGCGGTGAGTCTGCGCAGGGACAATTCGATCCGTTTTTTTGCCGCAGATCTGGGGGAACGCAAGCGTACTACCCTGGTAAATCTTAAATACAAGCGGGAAGACCGCTGGGCCAACTATATCAAGGTTGCGATTCACCTCTTTGCGGAATTGGGTTATCCGGTGAAGGGGCTTAACTTTACCGTAGTGGGGGATATCCCCCAGCAGGTCGGGTTGGCTTCTTCCAGCGCCATCGAAGTAGCCGCGGCCATGGCCCTGAGGGGCTTTCTCAAGGCGGCCGTTCCGGAACGGGATCTCCTGACCCGGCTCGTCGCTTCCAGGGAGGTTTTTTTCGGCAGGGAAGTAGGGCCTGTAGACTACATGGTGTCCTTTTCGGCAAGGAAGGATCAGTTTCTCATCGTAGATGAGGCAAGCCGGGAACTGCGGAAATTCAAGTCTCCCCTTTCAAAATACAAGATCCTCATCATGGATTCCCGTGTTCCCCGGATGGGTGTGGAGGAAGAACTGGCGCAGCGGGTAGAGGACATAAAAAAAGGTCTTGAGATCATCTCCAAAAAGAAGGAAGGGGCCAGTTTCCGTTCCTATGCCAGCGCCGACCTGGTGGAATCAATGGGCAACCTGCCCGAAGAGATACGCCGCAGGAGCATGCATATTGTTCAGGAGATACGCCGGGTTCTCGATGCCGAGGAAGCTCTGAAAAGCGGCGATCTTGCCGCTCTTTCACGGATTATTTTTCATTCCCACGAGAGTCTTCGGGATCTCTACGAGGTTTCCTGTCCCGAGATCGACTGGCTCGTGAAGCGGGCCCAGGAGATTGACGGGGTTCTCGGTTCACGGATGACCGGTCAGGGCTTTGGAGGTTGTACCTATACGATCATCAAAGAAAGCGCGGTGGGGGAATACAAAAAGCGGCTTGAAGATTATGAGAGGATCTTCGGTTTCCATCCGGTGATATACGAGATTAAATTTTCTACCGGCTGCCGCCTGCTGCCCGTAGCATAAAGGTCATGCGTTCCGGGAGGCCTCGGGCGCTGCCCGGCGGCGTAGCGGGCCGGAAATTGCTTATATACGCCGCCAGGAGACGGCTTGTGCATGAATATCCTTTTGACCAACGATGATGGAATTGACAGTCCCGGGCTCAGGCTGTTTGCCGATGCCCTCAGAAAAAAGAGGAGAGACCGGATACTGATCCTCGCCCCCGACGGAGAGCGTTCCGGGGTTTCCCATTCCATATCCTATATACACAAGCCCCTTCAGCTTAAAAGCCTGGGGGAGGATACCTGGTCATGTTCGGGGAATCCGGCGGACTGTGTAATGCTTGCCGTATTGGAGGCCCTGCCGGTAAAACCGGATCTCCTTGTTTCGGGGATCAACCGGGGCGCCAATCTGGGGACGGATCTTGTCTTTTCCGGGACTGCCGCGGCGGCCCGGCAGGGGGGACTTCACGGTATCCCTTCCATCGCCCTCTCCCTTCTCTGGGACGGGGACACGCATTTTGACATGGCGGCTTCCTGGGCCGCGGAAAACCTTGATGCCCTGCGGCGGGAAATCCTCCCCGACACCTTTCTCAATGTGAATATTCCCAACAATCCGGAGGGACCGGGGGGTATGGAGATTACCTTTCTTTCAAAACGGATCTACCATGATACCATGCAGAAATTCACTGCCCCCACAGGAGATCAATTCTGTTTTGTCGTTTTGGGCGGGATTGAGGCCCGGCCGGAGCCGGGTTCCGATTCGGATGCGGTTTTCCGTAATCTGGTTTCCTTAAGTCCGGTATACATCCATCCGGTTACGGCTTGCGCCGTTTCCGCGGGGAAGAGCTGCTGATATGGCCGGGAAAGAACCGGGAGGCAGGCAGGCTCCCGGGAGGGACAGTTCCCTTCAGAATGGCATCCGGCTTTTCAACATGAGGCGCTGGGAACCGGCGCTTCAGGAATTTATGTCGATAAATACAGACAAATTCAGTCCGGAAGAGAATACCGAATTGGCTTACTATCTGGGACTCTGCTTTACCAAACTCGCCCGCTACGACGATGCCCTGCTCTATCTGGAACAGGTTGTTACCGGGGGGCAGGACGTGCTGCGGGTCTACCAGTGCCGTATGACACTGGCCTACATCTACGTGATCACAAAACGTTCCAAGATGGCCGAATTTGAGCTGAAGCGGCTGCAGAATTCCGGCTTTGAGTCTGCCCAACTCTACAATACCCTGGCCTACGCCTCCTGGACCCAGAAAAACTATAAAAGCGCCGTAGAACTCTATGAAAAGGCTCTTGATATTGATGAAAACAATACGACTGCGATGAACGGCCTGGGCTATATCCTTGCGGATCGTGAGATTGACCTTTTGCGGGGGCTTCGTTTCTGCAAGAAGGCGGTAGACCGCAAGCCCCAGAGCCCCGCATACCTCGATTCTCTGGGCTGGGCCTACTTCAAGAACGGAGAACTCCTGGAAGCCCGCACCTGGATACGCCGGGCCCTGGAACTGGCTCCCGCCGAGCCGGAGATCCGTGAGCACATGAAGATTCTTACCGGAGGCGGAGGATGAAGTTCCTTAAAGGGGCATGTATCTGCCTTCTCTTTGCCTTTCTGCCCTTGCTCCACGCGCAGGAGGGCGGTTCTGCGGACATGGACGCCCTCCGTGCGGCGGAGGAATTCCGGCTGGGAGTTCTTGCCTATAACCGTTATGCCTTTAATGAAGCCATACTGTCCTTTGAAAGAGCCCTTTCCTACCGTCCCGGAGAAGGGCGGATACTGGACTGGCTGGGCCGGGCCTACTACCGTTCCGGTATGGATGGGGCCGCGCTGAGGCAGTGGCAGGCCGCGGCCAGAATTTTTGACCGTTTTTCCCCTGAAGCCCTGCTTCTGGGCAGCCGCATAGAAACGATAAGTAACAGCCGTAACCTCCTTCCCGTAGCCGATGACGACATTCCCTATGTGGAATCGGGCCGTTATCCGGGAACTTATGGGGGAAACACCTTTTTCCGGCAGCCCAGCGCCGTGCTGCCCCTGGCCGATGGTTCGGTATGGGTGGTGGCCTACGGCTCCAACGAAGTTGTCAGGATTGATGTGAACGGCCTTGTCCGCGCCCGGCTGCGCGGCCCCCTCAACGGTTTTGACCGGCCCTACGACCTTGTGAGGGGCCAGGGGGGGAGATTCTACCTTTCCGAACTCCGTGGAAGCAGGATCAGCGTTCTTGACCGGCGGGGCGAATGGCAGGCTTACATCGGTTCCAGGGGCCGGGGGGACGGTAATCTTCTGGGGCCGCAGAACCTGGCCGTGGATGATGAAGGCTACCTCTGGGTGGTGGATTACGGCAATATGCGTGTATCAAAGTTCGATCCTGACGGCCTCTTTATCCTCAACATAAGTGGCAAGACCCCGTTTTTCAGCGGTTTCCGTTCTCCCACGGGGATTGCCTGTAAAGATGGCAGGATCTATGTGGCCGACCAGGCTGCCAGACGGATATACATTTTTGACAGCAACGGATCCTACGAAGGGAATCTTGATGTGGAAGGACTTTTGGGGCCCGAAAGCCTCCGTTTCCTTTCCGACGGGCGTCTGCTGGCGGTAGACGCAAACCGGATCCTCCTTATTGATACCGATTCCGCCCTGATGAGGGTTCTCGGCATGGTCGGCGGAGAAGGCGCCCGGATTACCGGGGCGGACATGGACGGAAACGGTAATATTCTGGCGGCAAATTTCCAGGGCGGGGAAGTGTCTGTTCTTACCCGTATGGACGATATGGCCTCCGGGCTCTTTGTCGAGATTCAGCGTGTCTCTGCCGAAAACTTCCCCCGTGTAACGGTGGAAATTCAGGTTCAGGACAGGCTCCGCCGTCCCATCGTAGGGCTTGATGCGGTCAATTTCCTCCTCAGCGAAGAGGGAGTTGCCGTACCGGCCCAAACCTTCTACACCCCGCCGGATCGTCTTCCCAACGCGGATATTTCAATTCTGCTGGAGCGTTCCCCGGCCATGCTGCCCTTCCGGGATGATCTTCTAAGCGCGGTCAATGATATTCAGGGAGGACTTTCGGAGGGGAGCCGCATCGTTTCCCTGATTTCGGCAGGAATCCAGCCGGTTCAGGAACGGACCGAGCCCCTCAGGAATGCCGTCAGGGGGAATGGGGCCTCCTACGATCCCCGCTGGCGTTTTGATATGGGGCTGCGGCTGGCCGCCACAGGGCTTTTAGGCGGGGCAAAGAAACGGGCCGTTGTCTTCATCAGTTCAGGAGAGATGGGAGATGCGGCATTTGAACAGTACAGCCTTTCGGAACTGGCCGCCTATCTTTCAAACAACGGGATCATTTTCGATGCCGTACTGCTGGGAAACAGACCCGCGCCCGAAGAACTGCGCTACCTCTGCGCCGAAACCGGGGGCCGGATTCTTCCCCTCTACAGACCGGAAGGTATCCGGGAGATGATTCAGAGTATTGCCGTAAAACCCAATGGAATATATATTATAGGGTATCAATCCGGACTTCCCTCCGATTTCGGCAGAGCCTACCTTCCCGTGGAAACGGAAGTCTATTTGATGGAAAGATCCGGCAGAGACAGGATAGGTTACTTTCCGCCTCTGGAATGAACGAACTCCGGAATGAACACAGATTTTGAAACGGATTATTAAGAATTAAGCAGGAATTTTGTTTCTGCCCGATTAACGTATGCGGTTATGAGGCCGCATCAGAAGGAGTAAAAAATGGCTTATACATGGGATAGCAGTCTTGAAACCGGACATGAAAAGATCGACAACCAGCATAAACAGCTTATTTCCGCGCTGAATAATCTTATCGAGGCTTCCTCCGAGGGGAAAGGTGAAGAGGAGATCTTCAGAACCCTGGATTTTCTTACAGGCTATACGATCAAGCATTTTGGGGATGAGGAAAAACTTCAAACCATGTACGATTATCCGGATTATCATGTTCACAAGCGTATCCATGACGAGTTCAAGAATACCGTGGGAACCTTGACCAAGCGGCTGCGGGACGAAGGGCCCAACAAGGCACTGGTAGGGGAAGTTACCGATGCCGTCGGCGCATGGCTGCTCAATCACATCAAGGGCGATGACTTCCGCATGGCCGCTTTCGTTAAAACAAAAGAAGAAGACGCCGCGGTTTAGGGACAGATCCCTTCTTCCCGCTATTTTTCATTCACCGGCAAGGCGCTGCATTTTTCGATTTTGTCTTCTTTCAGCGCCTCATCCAGCAGATCCTCCAGTTGAAGACCCTCGTAGAGACACTTTGCCTCGTCCGTGTTTCCCCGCAGTATGGGGTGGGCCGGACTGAATATGCTGCAGCAGTCGGCATAGGGGAGAATTGAGGTCTCATAGGTATTGATGCTCTCCGCCATGCGTATGATCCTGTCCTTGTCCATACCGATGAGAGGACGGAGAACCGGCAGTTTCAGCCTGCTCTGGGTGCAGTTGAGGTTTTCTATGGTTTGGCTTGCCACCTGCGAGAGGCTCTCTCCGGTGATAAGGCAGCGGCAGCGGTTTCTCCGGGCAATCCGTTCGGCACATTCCATCATGGCCATGCGGAGCATCACGGTGCTCCAGGCCAGGGGAGCCCTTTCCTTTATCCTGACCTGTACCTTTGTAAAACCGATGCAATGCAGCCGTATCCCCAGCGTATAGGATCCCACGATTTCGGCAAGTTTAATAACCTTTTGACGGGCCTCTTCCGAGGTGTAAGGATACGCGTGGAAATAGACCGCGTCGATGCCCATACCGCGGCCTGCCATCATCCAGCCGGCAACAGGGGAATCGATGCCCCCGGAGAGAAGCAGGAGACCCCTGCCGGCAGTCCCTACGGGCAGGCCGCCCAGTCCCCGGCGGGCATCCCCGTAGATAAAGGCCTTCTCCCGAATCTCCACGCCGATGACCGCTTCGGGGTTTTTTACCCTGACCTCCAGGCATGGCACGGCTTCCCGTACCCTGTCTCCCGCCCGGCAGCAGATCTCGTAGGAACTCAGGGGGAAGCTCTTGTCCGTTCTGCGCGCCTCGATCTTGAAGGATCGTATCCCCCGGAGGGATAGTTCCCTGCCTTCCGCAGCGCAGGCCGCCATCACTTCTTCGGGTGTTTTTCCGGTTTTTCTGGCCTTTGCCCAGCCTGCGATGCCGAATAATCTGTCCAGGATCTTTTCGGTAATTTCGGCTTCTTCTCCGCCGCAGAATACATAGTACCTGCCCTTGGTGTTTTCAAGCCTGAAATTCTTCTTTCCAAGAGCCGCGGAAAGCAGAAGAACAAGGTTTCTTCTCAGTATCCGTTCAAAGCCTTCCCGGTTTCCGCCTTTCAGGGTCAATTCTCCGGGCTTCAGGAGGTAGGTTGCTTCGTTGACTATCATAGATATTCAAGCACTTCGTGAATTGCCTCTACAAGGGCTTCAATATCCTCATCCGTGGTAGACCAGCCCTGGGATATGCGGATGCCTTCCAGCCGGAGCCTGGGATCAAGGCCCATGGCGGCCAATACAGGCCTTTCGGGTGAGGCTGCCGAACAGGCCGAGCCGGTGGAAACCGCAAAACCGAGATCGTCCAGAGCCCGGGCCATCACCTCTCCGGGAATGTCCCTGAAGGCCGCCTGCAGTATCCACGGCGAGAAACGGGAATCCAGGGGGAGCCTGTCTTCGGGAATAAGGGTACAGCGTTCGATCGATCTGAGGGCCGAGATAAGCTTCATAAAGCGTGTTTCCGCGGCCGCTGCGGCAGCCTTTTGAGCCTGTGCGTCCGCATGAGATTCAAGCGCGGCGGCAAAATCCAGGGCGCCTGCAGTGTTTTCTGTTCCGGGCCGTATCCCTCCTTCCTGTCCCCCGCCCAAAACGAGAACACCCATCGGTTTTTTAAGATAGAGAAGCCCTATACCGCGGGGTCCGCCCAGCTTGTGGGCGCTGAACGCTGCCGAATCAATATCCCAGCCTTCAAGATCCAGGCATATCTTCCCCGCTGCCTGCACCAGATCCGCATGAAAGTGAACGCGCGGGCCATCGCTTTTCCGCAGCATCTCCCCGAGGCCTTTCAGATCCATTATGGCGCCGGTTTCATTATTTACCGCCATAATTGCAGCCATCCTGGGGAAACCGTGTTTTTCAATAGCCTTTTCAAGGCTTTCCCTGCCTATTCTGCCGTCTCTATCCGCGGGAATTGACCAGACCTGCTTCCCCATCCGTTCCAGAACCAGACAATTTTCCCGTACCGCAGGATGTTCCACGGCTGAGTAGCAAATCCCCCCCGCTCCGGGCCGGAGCAGTGTTGAAAAGAGGACAATCGCGTTGGATTCGGTTCCCCCGGAGGTAAAAAAGAGGGTTTTTGCCTCTACTCCCAGTACCTTTGCACAGCGTTCACGGGCCTCTTCCAGAGCTTTACGGGCGGCCTTGCCCTCCCGGTGAATGGAAGAAGGATTGGCGAAAGGGACTTCTCCTGTACTTTTATGCGGTATGGCGCTGGCGGCCCAGTCAAAATAGTAGCGTTTGATAATATCAAGCCTACTATAAAAACAAAAAAAATTATAGTACCATGAACCGGCTCTAAAACCCGGTGTAACTCTTGCATAGTGGGGGAAATGAATGCTCGTTTTGAAATTCGGCGGAACCTCGGTTGGCAGTCCCGGGGCAGTACGGAACATAATTTCGATCCTCAACGATCCGGATCACCGGGAAAAGGACGGGATAGTGGTGGTTTCCGCCCTGTCCGGCGTTACCGACAGCCTTATAAGTGAGGCCCGTCTGGCCGAGGAGGGGGATGCCTCCTACGGTTCGGGGCTGAGGGAACTGAGGGAGCGCCA
>JAITES010000234.1 GCA_031281925.1 Treponema sp.
GTCAAAGTGTTTTGGCTTTCTGCCAAGATCATCACCTGTTATGTTGTGTTAATCTGTGTAATCAGCGTAATCTGCGGACCTTTTTTCTTCCTTCTTTTACTTATTCGCCTTATTCGCCGTAGCGGTGAATCTTCCTTATACGGCGCCGTGTCTTTTTGGCACAGGCGGAACCCTATTTGAAAGGCAGCTCCGCGTTGAGGAGGGCAATGTTCTCCTCCTCACGGAGATTGATGGCATCGATATTGCTTACGAATAGCTCCTCCAGCAGGGGATCAAAAAATTTATGCCAGCTCCTGTTGGGACAAAGCCGGAAACCCCGGCGGATCTTGTGCGCCGATCCCGCACCCGGATCAAAAAAATGGATGCCTTCGCGGATACACCAGTCCATCGGCGTATAGTAACACGCGGCAAAGTGAAGATTGCGGATCTCTTCATAGGCGCCCCAGTAGCGGCCCCAGATTCTGTCGTTCTTGCGGACAAGAAAGGCAAGCGCGAGAATTTCATCGTCTCTGCGGGCCTCAACAAAGGCAAGCCTCCTGCTGTATTCCTTTTAAAGATACATAAAAAATTCTTCGTTTACCCAGCGGGCATCCCAGGGGTAAAATTTATCATTGGTAATGGTAAAGAGTTCAAACATCTTCCGGAAATGTTCTTCGCTTGCCTTTTCCCCTTCCACAATGCTGACCGCCACTCCCTGTTCGGGAGGACTGCGGTATTCCTTGCGGATGTTTTTCCGTTGTCCCTTGGTAAAGAGATCCAGGTACGCGTCAAAATTTTTAAAATCATGATTCTGCCAGAGATAGTGTGAATGTTCCCATGCCGTGTATCCCAGGGAGGGCAGTATCCGTGAAAGGCCGGGATCGGCAAAGAGAAGGCTCAGGGAAACGATATTGTTCCGCCTGCACACTTTTTCCGCCGCGTCAAGAATCAGGGCGGTAACTGTGTCGCCTGAAATTTCCGCTCTGTGCAGAAAATGGTAGCCTTCGGCAGGAGTTGCCGGTACTGTTCCCACAAGTTTCGGATACCAGTGATGCTTGAGTGAATGGGCCGCTTCCGCCCAGAAGTAATCGTAAACATATTCACCGTCGCTGTTGGTCTTCAGGTAAAAGGGAGCGGCGGCAAGCAGCCTTTCTCCCGACCAGAGTGTGAAGTGCAGAGGATGCCAGCCGGTTTCAGGACTTATGCTGCCCGATGCTTCCATGGCGGAAAGCCATTCCCATTCGAGGAAGGGAAGATCGTTTTCGTCTGTTAAGGCATTCCACTGTTCACGCTTTATCTGGTCAATGGAACGCAGGATCTTTAATTCATATCCGGCTGCCGCCATCCTGAACCTCTTCGATAATGGAATCCCTTAGAAGACCTCCTTCATTAAGGGCCCTGAAAATACGTCGTTTGACCGCGCCGGAATTACCGGTAAACGCGGCAATTTTTCCCCGGATATCCCTCCGTTTGGAATTAAGTCCATAGGGGCAGGTGCATGCCGCCTTCAATATTTCAAGTTCATCCGCGCAGGAAATGATCTGCCGTTCTTCGAGAAGTCCCAGGGGCCGGATAAGGCTTACCGGATACTTGCGGTACCTGAGAAGCAGGGGCATCGCAGAAATTGTACCTTTTGCGCAAAGATTCATAAAAAAGGTTTCGATAATATCATCCAGATGATGCCCCAGAGCTATCTTGTTGAAATTGCCTTCCACGGCATGACGCAGTAATTCTGTGCGGCGCTGGGTGGAACACCAGTAACAGTTCATTTTTCTTCCCGGTTTCAATCTCCCGATGATGGGAACCGGAAGATCGGTAAAGGGGATGCCCCATTCGGCAAGACGTTTTTTAAGTTCTCCCTTCTTGCAGCAGGCGCAGAAATCGCTTGATATGTGCAGGGCCTCAAGGGTATATTCAAATCGCAGTGACTTTTTCAGAGTGGAAAGCGCCCAGGCCAGGGTGCTTGAATCCTTTCCCCCCGAAACGGCGATAAGGATACGGTCGCCCTTTTCCACAAGACCGAATTCCAGAATCGCCCTGGCGCAAAGTTTCCGTACAATTTCTGCTGCTCCTGCACGGCGGAGAAACCTGTCTGCCATCTATAAACCGGTTATGTCCCGTATCACGAGGCTTGCCAGTACCATTCCCGCCGCGGCTGTAACCATAACGGAACTGCCGTTAATGACTTTTTTTGAAGAACACCATTCGTGTTCTCCGGGACTGCAGAAACAGGCGCCGCTTCCGCAGGAAACCGGTATCTCATCATGCCGCTTAAGATTTTCCGTACTGTATACCGCGGTGAAGCTTCCTGAAAAGCCGCGCTTCTTGAGGCCCTGTCTTACAAGCCGGGCCAGAGCGCAGCCATGCGTCTCCCAGATATCCGCCGTTTTGATGCGGGTGGGATCAAGTTTTCCCGCCATTCCCATGGAAGAATAGACCCTTACCCCGGCCCGGGCAGAGGCTTCAATGAGATCCAGCTTGTTGGAAAGGCTGTCGATTGCGTCAATAACATAGTCCGCCTTTTCAATGCCGAAGAGGGCGGAATTTTCCCGGGAGTAAACCTCCTCCCAGGTTTCGATAGTGCAGCGGGGATTGATGTCAAAAAGCCGTTCCCTGAGCGCTTCAACCTTCGCCTTACCGAGACTGGAGACAAAGGCCTCCGCCTGGCGGTTGATATTGGTGATACAAACCTTGTCGGAATCGACCAGGGCAATGCAGCCGATGTCCGAACGCGCCAGGGCCTCCGCGGCCCAGGAACCCACCCCCCCGATCCCGAAAACCAGCACCCGTTTCCGTTCAAGAATTTTAAGTTTTTCCGTTCCGGTTATGATGGCCAGCCTTTGAAAGGCCGGATTGATACTGTCCAATGCCTTCCCTCTCAAATCCTCTGTGCCGCGTAACGTTCTTCTTCACTGAAGATACAGCCGCAGTATTTCTGCATGTAAAGCTCCATGTTCCGCGCCTCTTTCTGGCCCTCACGGTAACGGGGCCGGAAGTCACGGTAGAAAAAAGCGATGCCGTAAACACCAGCGAGTTCTTCCGCCGTCTTCATGATACACTCGTGATCCTGCCAGGGACTGACAAGCAGACTCGTGCTGAAGTGGCTGTAGCCGTTTTCCGCCCCCCATGCCGCGGTTTTCTCAAGCCGCATCCTGTAGCAGGAGGCGCAGCGCCTGTTTCCGTTTTTCGGCCCCGCTTCAGTATCCGGAACACTCTTCCGGAATCCGAAGGGATCGGGATCCCCCTCCCGGTAAACGGTGCGTATAAAGGATCGTAAACCGTATTCGTCTTCGATACGGAGATCCAGATTACGGGAAGAGGCAAAACCGGCAAGGGATTCCCTGCGCTTTGAATATTCGGTAAAGGGATGTATGTTGGGATTGTACCAGTACAGATCCGGCTTTATACCCTCCTCCAAAAGGGCCGGAACAGAGCCTGAGGCGCAGGGGCCGCAGCAGGTATGGAACAGTAAACGCATGGTTTATTATTGCATGTTTCACCGTTCCGATGCTATCATGTACTAATGAATGGAATAATCAGCCGCCTGTGCACGGAAGTCCCTCTGCCCAAAATGATAAAAGTCAGGCAGATCTTTGACCGGGGAAGAATTGAAACGGCGGATATTCCTTCTGCAGTGCGCAGGGAGATTAGCCTGAGCGAATTGGGCGATCCTGTCAAACCGGGCATGCGTATAGCCATTACCTGCGGAAGCCGGGGAGTGGCAAACATTGCGCTCATTATCCGCGCTCTGGCGGATTTTGTCAGATCGAGAGGCGCCCATCCCTTTGTGGTTCCCGCCATGGGCAGCCACGGAGGCGCCAGCGCCGAAGGGCAGCGGGCCTTAATCGCATCTTACGGAGTTACCGAAGAATTCATCGAATGTCCGATCCTCTCTTCCATGGAAACGGTTGAAATAGGCCGGAGCGACGAGGGTCTCGAACCCGGAACTTCGCCGGGCTTCCCGGTGCGTATCGATAAAAACGCCGCCCTCTCCGACGGCATCATTGTCGCGGGCCGGATCAAGCCCCATACGGATTTTCGCGGCCCCTACGAAAGCGGGATCATGAAGATGATGGCCATAGGGCTGGGAAAACGGGAAGGGGCCGACATCTGCCATAATCCCGGTTTTGCCAACATGGCGCGTATGGTGCCGCTCTTCGGCAGAACCATTATCTCCCATGCGCCGGTGATACTGGGTTTCGGAATTCTGGAAAACGCATGCGGGGAAACCTGCAGATTTGCCGCGATGCGGCCCGATGAAATCGAAGAAAAAGAACCTCTGCTTCTTGAAGAGGCCCGCGCTCATCTTCCGCTTATTCATTTTGACAGTGTAGATGTACTGGTGGTTGACAGAATCGGCAAGGACATTTCCGGAGACGGCATGGATCCCAACATCACGGGTGCAAGCCCCTGTTCCCCCTTCGTGGAAGGCGGCCTTAAGGCCGGGCGTACCGTAATACTGGATCTGACGGAGGCAACTCACGGTTCCGCCATGGGTATGGGAGCGGCGCATACCATTACCCGGAGACTTTTCAACAAGATCGACTACGAAGCCACCTATGTAAATGCCGTAACAAGCAGAGGATTGGATTTTGTGCGGATTCCCTGCATTCTTGAATCCGACCGTGAAGCGGTGCAGCTTGCCCTGAGGACTGCCGTCGGCGCGGATCCTCTGTGTCCCAGGATTATCCGCATTGCCGACAGTATTCATACCGAAACACTGTTTATCTCGGAAGCGATGAAGGAAGAGGCCCTGAAAAATTCCCGGATAGAAATTGAAGGAGAGGCCGAAGAATGGCCCTTTGACGAAGCAGGTAATCTGTGGTAATTTTTTGTGAAAAATGCTTGACAACAGAATGTTTGACAACAGCAGGAAAACGAAATAGAGAGGTATTATGAATATTTCATCAAAATTATCTGTTGAAGAAATAGAAGCTCAATTAAGTAAGGCAATTCAGGCAGAAGAACCGATAATAATTACCACTTATACATTTCCGCATGAAATGGACCTTTATATAGGGAAACTATTATCTATATTTTTTAATCAGATACAAAAAGAACAGATAACTGATTATATAGTATACGGTGTACGGGAATTGATAGGGAATGCAAAAAAAGCAAATACGAAGCGGATATTTTTCGCAGAAAAAGGATTGGATATAAACAATGAGGAAGACTATGTAATTGGAATGTCAAGATTCAAAGAGGAAACATTTAAAAATTTAAATCATTACCTGCAATTACAAAAAGAAAAAGGACTGTATATAAAGCTAATGATACAGATGAAAGAAGAGCTGCTAAATATTGAAGTAAGAAACAATGTAAAAATAACGGAGGCAGAACTCAGGAGAATTGAAGAAAAATTCTTGCTGGCAAAAAAATTCAATAGTATGGATGAAGTAATAACACAAGTAATGGACACAACGGAGGGGTCCGGATTGGGATTAATCATACTGATATTGATGATGAGGAAGATGGGTATTGATAAGGAAAATCTAAGAATAAATAATGGCGAACAGGAGACGGTGGTAAAGATCGCGCTGCCCCTGGAAGCAATAAGTCCTGAAGAGATAGAAGAAGTAGAGGATATTGAGGAAATAGAAGAAGTTGAAGAAATATAAAAGCATAAAAAATGTCCGCATACAGGCGGAACGTTATATGAGATTTGGACCGGCTTTTTATCGATAATTTGAATGAAAACTTCTATCAGGGCATTACGATCTTTGAGCCCGAAGAAGTTTTTACTATTTCCACCTGACAGGGAATTCGGGAACGCATTTCCGGTACATGGGAGATGAGGCCGACCATCCGGTGATCCCTCAGTTCGTCCAGTATGGACAGGGCCTTGTCCAGGCTTCCCTCATCAAGGCTGCCGAAACCCTCATCAATAAAAACAGCGTCTATGCGGAGTCCCCCGGAACGGGACTGTATTGAATCCGCCAGTCCCAGAGCCAGGCTGATGGAAGCCATGAAACTTTCGCCGCCCGAAAGGGTCGCGCAGGGCCTTGCCTTGCCGGTAAAGGAATCAAATACCGAGAGATCGAGTCCCTTGTTTCCCCGGTTATTTGTTCCCTCGGTATCCAGAAGCAGAAAATAGCGGGAATCGCTCATCCTGGAAAGCCGTTTTGACGCGTAGGCTGCCACTTCCTCCAGATACCGGCCCAGAAGCCAGGAATCAAAGGCGGTTTTTCTGGGGTTTTTGCCGGAAAGATCATCGGCAAGGATCCGCAGTTTTCCTGCTTTTTGTGAACGTTCTTCAAACTCGGCGCCGGCCTTTATAAAAGAATCCCTGTTTTGTTCAAGATTCTTCAGGGCAAGCAGAGCCCTTTCCTGCTCCGTTTCCATGGCCGCAAGTTTTTCATGCAGACCCGAAAGTCTCTCCTCCGCTTCCTCCGCGGAAATATTCAGCCTGCTTTTTTCAAGTTCTTTCCGCAGGGAAGAAAGCTGTTTCTCCTGTTCCGCAATAATCGTACTGTTTCTGTTTTGTTCCTCCCTCCCTGCCCTTATCTCCGCTTCCAGAGTCTTTTCTTCGGCAGAATCAATGATCGCTTTTTCGGCCTCATCCTCTCCGCCAAAGGGAGAAGAGTTGATATGTTCGGCGAGTTTCTTTTCGGCTTCAGAAAATTCTTCCCCGGCAGTTTCCCTGTTTTGAAAGGCCAGCTTCTCCGCTGAGCGCGCCGCCGCGGCATCCTTGCCGGCCTTTTCACATTCCTCCCTGATCTGTTTGATGCGGACCTCCGTTGCGGAAAGCTCTCTATTCAGAGTCTCAAGAGCCTGTGATGCTCTGGCAAAATTTCCGCTCAATCCGGCGGAATGTTCGGCAAGAAGTTTCCGGTGTTTTTCTTTTATCACGGTCATCGAAAGGGAAAGATTCTTCCG
>JAITES010000252.1 GCA_031281925.1 Treponema sp.
TGTAATCTGGGCTGTACCTTTTGTCAGAACTGGCAGATTTCACGGTCTGCGGGCACAGAGACCATGGGACGGGAGGTTTCATCCGAAGAATTTGCCGCCATCTGTATTGCCCTTGAGGAAAAAGGAGCGGAGAATATCAATATTGTTACCGGGAGCCATGCAATTCCTGTAATTGCCCAGGGCATTGACCGCGCCAGAGAGCGGGGTTTAAAGATACCGGTACTCTGGAACAGTTCCGCCTATGAAACCGAAGAAGCTCTGGAAATACTTGGTACAAGGGTAGACGCCTGGCTTCCCGACCTTAAAACCCTCGATCCTGCGCTGTCTTCCCGGTATTTCAATGCCGCAGATTACCCGGAAAGGGCAAAGGCCGCGATACTGAAGATGCTTTCCCTTCCCCATTCGCTTATTATTGTCCGTCACCTTATACTGCCCGGTCATCTGGAATCCACCAGGGAGGTGTTGCAATGGCTTGCTCATTTGAACCTGTTCCAAAACCCAGGTTTTTTCGGAACCGGCGCCCGGGAAACCGGTCTAAGGCCCGAATTCCCCATTAAATCCGGAGACGCCACAAACAGGGCGATGGTTTCGATTATGACACAGTTTACACCGGTCAATGTTACAGACACGCGCACGCCGTATATGCGTTATGTGAGCCAGGAGGAGTATGAGCAGGTATTGGACTGGCTTGGTGAATTAGGTATTGAAGAAGGCTACTGTCAGGAACCGGTAAGAAGCAGCGGCTGGCTGCCGGATTTTGGGAGAAGGAATCCGTTTAGCGCCCGCGGGGACGACGCTTCTGAACTTTCTTCCCCTGTGTGGCACTGGAAAGATACATAGCAAAAATCTGAGTTTTTGCATTTTTTCAGAATATGAGAATATAATTTGATCAATAGGTGGTATACTGAACCGAATGTACACACGGGAATTTCAGGAAAGCCGGCCGAGTCCGATTGATAAAGGCGCCCCCCTTTTTGGGACCTGGACAGGCGCTTTTCAGGGGGTGGATCTTCTGGATATTCAGAAGCCCTACCGGTTCCCCTCTCCGCGCTGGGTACGGGATCTCAGGATAAAAGAATGGGAAACTTTTATTATCCAGGACGAGCGTTTTTTAATGGAGGCGCTCTTTTCCAATCTAAAAGTCTACCGGATGGCCCAGGTTCTTCTGTATGATAAAACATCGGGGGAGAAGCTTCGGTTTATAAAGACCATCCCCTTTTCGGGCTGGCAGCTGCCGAAGGGGCTTGCCAATGCGGCGGTAGATTCCCATTCCCTGGGGTTTTTCTTCCGTATCCATGACTGGCTTGATGCGGATACAATCAAGCTGGATCTGAATATTGAGGCAAGCAGTAAAAGGCCTTCTTTTACCGCTCATGCGGAATTTGATGTAAGCGCCCAGAAAACCGCCGCCATGTCCGTATGTTTGCCCTTTTCCGGGCGGAGATGCATGTATGCCTTTAAGACACTGGCGGCAGTACGGGGGGATCTGGTTTTTGGCGGAGAGCACTATTTTTTGGATCCCGGAAAAACCAGCGGGATTTTTGCCGATTTTAAGGGTTTTTTTCCCTACCGGATGCAGGCAAACTGGTGTAACGGGTTCGGCCTGGACGAGAAAGGCCGCCGTTTCGGCTTCAGTCTGGCGGAAAACCAGACCAGGGAAGCCTACAAAAATAACGAGAATGTCCTGTGGCTTGATGACGGACTTAGCCTGCTTCCACCGGTAAAGATCACCATGCCCGAAGGCATTGGTTCCGACTGGATTATACAGGACATGGAGGGTATGGTGGATCTGGTGTTTAGCCCGAAAGAAGCGGTGCGCAACAGCCGGAATCTGTTGTTTATCAACTCTGAATACATAACCCCGTTGGGGTATTATAATGGGGTATTGGTAAGTTCCGGAGGGGAAGAGATTCAGGTTAAAAACCTCTGGAGTACGGGGGAGCAGCTCTATCTGCGTATATAGAAATGGCAAAGAATAATAAAGCAATCTACGCGCCCGGAGAATTGGCCCGGGTGCGGGGAAAATTGGGAGTGGACGAGTCGGAAGCCAAGCGCATGGCCCAGATCCTGGGCGGTGAAGTAGGCTACGAACGGACTGCAGAACAGGCCAAGCCCAAGCCGCACCGGGTCAGGCATGAAACAGTAGAAGTGGTCGTTGGAAACAAGGGCGGCAGATCCCGCGGCGACGACCGGAGCCGGCCGAGAAGAACGACGGAACCGCCGGCAGACGAAGCCAGGGCGCAGGCAAAACAGTCCCACAGGCGCGAATCGAAATCCGATGATGATCCGGCCGTTCCGGTAAGGCCGAATTATTTTGACCGGCTCAGGATGGATCGTTTTGCGGGGCAGCCTGAATTTGATATAAAGTCTGCAGGTCAGGTATTGAGTTCCATGCTGACTGTTTTTGGGGAAGCCCCTGATTATGTAAGCCCGCTTTTTATAAACAAGCGTTTTCCCGAATACTACAAGCGTATTGAACAACTGGTTACCTGTACCCGCACCCTTTTCCCCCGGAATAACTTGAAGCGGAATGAAAAATTAAGGCGTACCAGTCCCTTTGTATATGCCGTTCTGGATACGATTCGTTACTGGAACATTGAAAAGATTGCTTCCGATTTTTCCAAGATCCAGTCCCACCCCCGAAATGCAAAGATGATTGAGTTTGCAGATATCCTCAGGGCAATCTACAGACCGCTTTTTGTTTTGGAACTCCTTGATATCGAAGCCCATCTAAAGGGGGCTTACAAACTTCTTTACAAGCTGCTCTACATTGAAAACCCCATGGATGCCAAGGAAAAGTATCAGGATCTTATCCGTAATTCTCTGGTTTCCTTTGGTAATATACGCCGGGAGATCCATTACCTTCTCTATCCAATGCTTTTGAAACTTCTCTCCAACCGGTATATCTCTTATGAACGTTTCTTTGTGGAACGGAAAAACCGTTTTTTGGCCTTCATCGGCGCCCAGGAAACAAACCGGATTGATCCGGCCAGTATGGTTCCCTCCGGAGAGATAGACGGGGAAGAAAAAGCCGAAGAGGCGGAGGAAGTGTCCGAAGCGGAGGAGAATGAAACCGATCAAAATTCGGAGGAAGGTGAAAATGAAGAGGATGAAGATCCGGATGATCCTGAGGTAATCGAAAGAAAGGCAAAAAAGAAGGCCCTAGAGGCGGAAAAAAAGGCTCTGAACCGGGGTATCACCACACTGGAAGCCCTCTTTCCCAAGGCTGGCTGGGATCGGCTTTCTTCGTTTCCGGATCTCTATCCCTACTTTACCGACATGCTCGGCCTGAAGAAGGGCTATGAGCTGATTGCCCCCACAGATCCTCTCCAGCAGGTAGTGATTCTCCTCAGGGTGCTGGAAGAACTCTTCTTTGCGCTCCGTTATGTTACCTTCGGAGTGATAGCGGGAGCGGACGGGCAGCCGGTTAAGGTTGAAGATTACCTTAATCCGATTATCAACAACTGGCGCAGTCATATTGACCAGAGTTTTGTAAAAGAGTATCTGCCGCGCCTAACGGAATACTGCAATATTCTGGAAAACACCGCCGATTCCCACAATTCCAACTATGTCAAACGGCTTATCAACGAACTGCACTGGGCCAAGCGGATCTACTTTCTGCCTCACTATAGATTCGAATCAATCATGACCAGCCCTTTCCAGAAAAATGCGATCAATCCCCTGTATCCTGAGATACGCATTTTAAGAAAATATCTGACCGCGGTAGCCGCGGGGATAGAACAGGGAAACAGGCAGGGAGGAGCCGAAGCCATGGCTCCCTGCGACGGCATTGACAATCCCTGGGAGCCGTACAACTTTGAAGTTCCCAATCCCCTTTCCCGCCGTTTGGATGCCCTGCTGGCTCCCAAGAAACGGAACAATGCCGCCCTGATTTTCTTTACCCTGGCAGTGAGTACCGTTCTGGATCACCTGGTGAATAATGATTCCAGCTGGGCCTATGAAAACCGTCCGGGGCCCCTCTTCCGCAGTCTCAACGGTGAAGGAATCATGCCCCTCTTCGGCGTGGATACCAAGATCGATGCGGATGTAATCTTCAAGCAGGAAATGCGAAAGAAAGCCAAACAGACGGATGACGGAATTCCGGAAGAAAGCTAGAGCATTATTTGCCCGAGCATATCATGCTCAAGCATAATATGCTCAGCTTAACTCACGAAGCCGTTTCAGGGCATCGGGTTTTCTGCAGAGGATCAGGTCTTCAACGGTTTCCCTCAAGCCAGATTCGATTTCATCGTAGGGGCACAGGCTTTTGGGATCGACGATTGCCATGCCGAGTCCCGCATCTCCTGCATGTTTGAGAAACACGCCATGTATGGCGTTTCTGATAGCATCATTACAGGGGAAACCGAACGAGAGCTTTGAAACGTTCCCCAGAATTTGCACTCCCGGACAATTTTTCCGTATCCATTCAGAGCAGCGGATAAAATTCAACGCGGAGGAAGCCTCTTCTTCCCCTGCCGAAGAAAGAGGGAATACCAGAGGGTCAATAATGATGTCTTGCGGAGGGAAAGCCGAACAAACAAGAAGTTTGTAACTCTGTTCCGCAACAGCGATCTTGCGTTCAGGCGAAACCGCCTCTCCCGCTTCATCGATCAGTGTTACTGCTGCTGCCGCCCCATAGCGCCCCGCAAGACGAGCCTTGCGCAGAAACTCTGCTTTGCCGTCCTTAAGATTGAGGGATGCAACTACAGGTTTACCCTGAAGGCATTTGAGGGCTTTTTCGATAACATCAAAATCCGTACCGCCGATCATGAAGGGGACGGCGGCGACAGCCTGGAAACACTGAGCCAGATTGATGAAAGATCTTATCGCCTCTCCCGCATTGTCAAACCCCGTACTATCCATGCACACATTGATGATCGAGGCGCCGTTTTCAATCATATCCTGCGCCGTTTCTATCGCCTCATCGTAGCTGCCTTCCCTGATGAAGTCGAAAAATTCATTATGCCCGGCATCGTTAGTCTGTCCGCCGATGATGACAGGGCTCTGGGCCTTTCCCGGTTTTAGTAATTTCAGGCCGGAAAGCAAGGTCTCCTGCGGGGCAGACGGTATGAGCCGGGGCTTGTACTGCGCCGCCTTTTCCGCGATACGGGCAATATGCGCGGGAGTAGTACCGCAGCAGCCCCCGATGATATTCACCAGGCCTTCCTTAAAATAGTCTTCGATCTTTGAAGCCATGGATTCCGGGCTTTCGTCGTAGCCGCCTTCCTTGTTGGGCAGGCCCGCATTCGGGTAGGCGCATGAGAGGCAGGGTACAAGGGCCGACAGGATCTTCAACGGCTCCTTTAGTTTTTCTGCGCCAAAGGAGCAGTTGAGGCCGATGGAGAGGGGCCTGGCATGCAGCACCGATGCGGCAAAGGCGTCTATCTTTTGTCCCGAAAGAATGCGGCAATTTTCATCATAAACGGTAGCGGAAATCATTACCGGAATATCTTCATTCCGCTCTTCGCAGAGGCGGCTGATGGCAAAGAGGGCGGCCTTGGCATTGAGGGTGTCAAAGATGGTTTCCAGAAGAAGAATATCGGCGCCGCCGTCCAGAAGGCCGCGGGCATTGTCATAGCAGGCTTCGGCAAGTTCATCCCAATAGATATTCCGTTTGGACAGATCCCCCATGTCGTTGGAAATACTGGCGCTTTTGGCCGTAGGGCCTATACTGCCCGCAACAAAACGGGGTTTCTGCGGTGTAGAAAATGCATCCGCCGCCTTTCTTGCCAGCGCCGCCGCCGCCCGGCTTATCTCCCAGCTCATGTCCGCAAGACCATAGTCTGCCAGAGATACGGCGGTGGAATTAAAGCTGCAGGTTTCGATGATGTCCGCGCCCGCCTGCAGATAGTCCCGGTGAATTCTGCTGATAAGTTCCGGTTTGGAGAGACAGAGAATGTCATTGCAGCCCTTGAGGGCAACGGGATGCCCGGCAAAACGCCCGTTTCCCGAACCGTTCATGCCGCGGAAATCTTCCTCGCTTAAATGTTCCGCCTGAATGAGGGAGCCCATTGCTCCGTCGAGGATCAGTATCCGTTCTTTGGCTATTGCATTGAGTTTTTCCCGAATATTCATACGGAAATACTAGCAAAAGACGGCATTCTTGGGAAGCGGTAAAGGCCGGCCGGGAAAATGAAGCATACATATTATTTCAACAAATATCTTGCGCCCCCGTTTGTCTCGTGATATATTGGATTATGGCTCAGCCGGAGTTTATTGTTTGGCAGCAAAGTTATTCGGTCGGAGGAATTTGATCAAAAGGCAAAGGACTGTTTTAAGTACAGCTAGTATGCGGAAGCTGGTAATCGGTTCGGAGAATGCGGAATTTCAAATCATACAATCCCTCAAATTGAATCGTTCAAAACGAAATGAGAAGCATGAAATTTTTGTTGAAGGCACCGAATGTATCAAGCAGGCCCTAAAGGCGGATCTCGAAATTACGCGTATCATAATGGCGGATATAGACAGGGTATCGGATTGGGCTGCCGGTGTAATACAGACACATGAACAGGCAAAAATAATAGAGATGTCTCCGCAGTTATATGCGCTCCTCTCCGATCGGACAAATCCTTCGGAATTATTGATAACGGCAAGGGTAAAAGCAGAAAAACTGAACGGGCTTAATTTACCCGAATGTCCGTTTATAGTAGTCTTTGACAGGCCGAGTGATTTCGGCAATTTGGGATCGATAGTGCGTTCTGCAAATGCGTTTAATGTTGATGCAATTTTTATTACAGGCCATGGGATTGATGTCTATGAACCCAAGGTAATCCGGGCAAGCCTGGGAAGCGTTTTTCACACCAGGATAGTTTATATTGAATCCACGCAGGTACTGGATGAGTTTATAAAAAAAGAAAAAGAAAGGACCAGCATGCTGGTTATTGGAACGGACTCCGGGGGAAGCGTCTCCATAAAACATGAACGATTGAAAAAACCGGTAATGGTAATTGTGGGAAACGAAGCCAAGGGGATGAGTGTTCACCTGAAAGATATATGTGATGAAGTTGTACAGATTCCCATTTCCGGCAGCGTTAATTCGCTGAATGCGGCATGCGCCGCGTCGATAGTAATGTGGGAAATATACAGAAACAGTTAGACGGCCCTGCCGCCTTGCTTACCGTACTCTTTAGGATTCTTTATCTGAAATTCTGAACACGCCTCACAATTCCTTTACAAAGAGACTTAAAGCCTGAATACCCAGCATCACAACCGCTGTGACGATAATTCCGGCGATAGCGACTCCGATGATTACCGCCAGCATGGTACGCCTCTTGCTGATACCAAGCACCCAGGCGCCCAGGGTTCCTGTCCATGCGCCGGTAACCGGCAGGGGAACGGCGACAAAGATCGCAATGCCGATCCAGCCCCATTTTTCAACTCCCTTTGAAAGTTTATCCCGGGCGCGGTTAATAAAGCGGTCAAACAGGGTTTCGTACCATTTCATTTTAAGAAAAAGTTTATGAAGGGTCGAAAGGAAGATCCAGCAGGCCGGCGCTACCAGGGCATTGAGGATGACGCAGTATATATAGGCCAGATACCAGGGTATGCCGTTGGCAACGGCAAAGGGAATTCCGCCCCTCAGTTCCGATATAGGCAAAAACGAAAGAAATGCAGTCAAAGCAAGAACGGTAATGGCGCTCATATAGATTTCCCTTTTTCAATTATCAGTTCCCAGAATCCTACATCCAGCCAGGTATTCAGTTTGAATCCTATCTCTTTGAATTCGGCAACTTTTGTAAAACCGAATTTTTCGTGGAGCGCAATACTCCTGTCGTTCGGTATGGTTATTCCCGCGACAACCGCATGGACG
>JAITES010000012.1 GCA_031281925.1 Treponema sp.
TGTTTCTTTTCAAATTTGGTGTTACCACTGCGTTTCCCTATAAGCCGGACTGTTCGTAGAAGCTGATGGCCCGGTGTTTGAGGAACGTGTCGATAAGGCGGGAATCGCTTAAGTGTTCCCGGGGAATAAAGCCCCCCGCCATATGATCATGGCCACCGCCGACTCCGGTGTTTTCAACAATATGATGGACCAGATCATTGGCCTTAATCCGGGGACAGGTACTCCGAACCGAAAGTTTGATCCCCGTGTCCCGGAGCGCATAGGCCACCACAATATTAACCCCCGAGACGCTGATCACAATATCGCCGGCAGTTCCCAGAAGGGAATCGTTGGCGCTGGCGAGGCGGAGAAAACCCAGTTCATCGTAGACTTCAACGGTTCTGAAAGCTTCAGCGTAGAGGGTCAGATCTTTTTTGGAAATGTCGTTTCCCCGAAGTTCCACGATCTTGCTGATATTTGCCAGACCGTAGAGCCGGTAAAACATATCAATGTCCAGATTATTCGCCCCCCGGGTAAGATTGTCGGTATCCATAAAAATACCGTAGAGGAGAGCAGTGGCAATATCCTGGGGCGGAGTAATATTGTTTTGAAAATATTGAACACGAAGGTGCCCACGATAACCCAGGAAATAAAATACGGAAGGAAGATTACCGACTGGCAGAATTTTTTGTACTTCCTGCCGGGCATCTCGGAAATGATGATGGCGATGACGACAGCCAGGAACTGGGACGTGATCAGGTTGATTAAATTGTACAGAAATGTATTGCGGGTGATGGTCAGCCCTGAGCCCGATACAAAAAGGAAACGGAAATTTTCAAAGCCATGCCAGGCACTGCCGAAGACCCCCCTGTCATAACGGTAGTTCTTGAAGGCCAATACCAGACCCGCCATGGGAACATACTGTAACAGAACGACCAGGAAAACCGCCGGAGCAATCATAATAAAGAGACTTCTATTCGTTTTTAGCTCATTCAGGAGACCGGTTTTATTTTTCATACAGTACCCTCTCCTCCTCTGCGTTTTATGCCGGGTTTAGCAACCGGTTGCCTAAAACGGCAACCGGTTGCTGGAAGTCATTATATGTCATGATCTCAGAGTTGTCAATCAAAATTTTTTATCATCGATTTTTTTTAACGGAGCCGGTACTTCCTTCATTCTGCTTGCCTTTGAAGGCTTCCTCACATAAAATAGACTAAAGGGGGCTTTATGAAGCAGATCCTGATTATTGATGAATCGCCGCTTTTCCGTGAATACCTGAAGCTCAAGCTTTCCGGCGGCGGTGAGGCCGAGGTAACGGTGGCGGTGAATGCGCTGGACGGAGTTGCCAAGCTCAGAACCACCTACCCTGATCTCATAATCATGGACTTTGGTCTCAAGGGCCAGGGCTGCCTTGAGGTGCTCAGGAACAAAATGGAAAATCCCAATACGATCAAGATTCCCGTTATTGTCATGGCCCAGCACATAGATCAAAAGAAGATCATAGAACTGGCGCCTTACGGGGTAAAGAAGGTTTTTGCCAAGCCGGTAAAGATCGACGCGCTTTTTGGTACCCTTTCGGAACTTCTGGGACTTTCCTTTTCCATTGATGAAAGTCCGGGCATTGTGGAAACCCATGTCAACGATGACATTATCTTTATCGAAATTGCCCAGGGCCTCAACCGGGACAAGCTGGATCTCCTCCGGTTCAAGATCATCGAACTCATTGAACTTTATGAGATCCGCGTCCCCAAGGTTATTGTCATGATGAGCGATATCAAGCTCAGCTTTGCCGATGCGCCCAACATGCAGAAACTTCTGGAAACCGTGCTTGGCGCTTCCAAAACGAGTAAACGTTATATCCGTGTTCTTACCAGGGATGCCTTTGCGCGGAAATTTATCGAAGAACAGAAAGACTACGAAGACATCGAAGTTGTTTCCAATCTCCAGTATGCCATGAGCGGACTCCTTGCGGAGTTGAGCGGTTCCATGGAGTATATGGAAAAGAAGGCGGAGATCATCGGTGACAGAATCCTTGCCGCGGAGGAGGCTTCCAGCGGAGAATCCATGCAGCTTCGTTTTGATGCGGAAACAAAGCCGCGTAAACTCGATATTGACAGTCTCAAGGAGAGTATGCAGAATCTGCGAATCGCCGTGGTGGATGATGATTTTGTCATGCATGAACTGATAAAAAACACCTTCCGTACCGTGGGCGCAGAAGTAGTAGCATACGGCGACGGAGAGGACTACATGGCGGCTATCCGGCAGGAACGTTTCGATCTTGTTTTTCTCGATCTCATGATGCCAAAGGTAGACGGTTTTTCCGTGCTCAATTATCACAGGACAAGGAACATTACTGTTCCTGTTATCGTCCTTTCGGCAGTAACCCAGCGGGATACTGTAATCAGGGCCTTCCAGATGGGGATCAAGAGTTATCTCACCAAGCCCCTGAAGCCGGATGCCATTTTCAAGAAAGCCATAGAAATTCTTGAGCCGAATTTTTAAGCCGCGATGAATCAGCCGCCCCGGGAATCCGCTCCCAGCCTTTTTGACCGTTTCTTCGGCGATGCCGGAGAGTCAATGGTGATCACCGATCTCCGCGGCAACATCATCGCCGCAAATCCCCATTTCCGGGAACTTTTCGCCGCGCTGAATCCCGGCGGGAAGGATAAAGACGGCAGCCCCCTGTCCATGCATGGGTTTCTGGGACTGGGGAGCGAAGAAGAGTATGTTACCTATTTCTACAGACTCATCTCCGGCGCCGCCCGTGTAATGGTTTTCTACACATCCGTAAAGGAGGCAGAGGGGGCTGAAAATACCCGGTGGTTCAAGATCCATGCGTGGTTTATGGAAAGCGTAGATAACAGCGCGGAAAAACTGAAGGGGCCCTTTATCGGTTTTGCCATTGACGATCAGACACGGGCCCGTGAAGAGGAACAGCGGCTTCTTGAGGATCGTGAAATTGCGGAAAAAGCCATGGAGGCCAAGAGCCAGTTTCTTGCCAACATGAGCCACGAGATCCGCACTCCCATCCAGACGATTATTGGAATGATAGAATTACTGCAGGATACTGTCCTGGACAAGGAACAGTCGGAGTATTCCGGGCAGGTAAAATTTTCCGCAGAAGTACTGCTTTCTCTTATCAATGATATTCTTGACTATTCCAAGATTGAAGCGGGGAAGATGGTGCTTGAACAGATTGGTTTCCGTCTTGCCGAAACCATTGAGCAGGCGGTGGAGATGATCTGCATCGAAGCCCACAGGAAAGGCCTTGAAATGGCGGTGTATATTCCCCTGGGACTCGATATAAGCATTATTGGAGATCCGAATAAATTCCGTCAGGTGATCATCAACCTGGTAAAGAACGCGGTTAAGTTTACCAGGGAAGGCGGGGTAACGATAAGCGCACGGCTTTCTGAGCTTAATATTGTTGAGGCTGTTACGGTTTCTGTCGAAGACACGGGTATAGGAGTGCCCGAGGAGAAGCGCGACTTTCTTTTTACTACCTTCATGCAGGCCGACGCGTCCACCACCCGTCGTTTCGGCGGTACGGGCCTCGGGCTGGCCATAAGCCGGAGCCTTGTGGAACTGATGAAGGGCAGGATAAGCATGACAGGCAGGCAGGGCGGAGGCTCGATCTTCCGTTTTACCATTCCCATACAGCGTTCCCCCGAAAAAACTGTTTCCCTGCCGCCTCCCCTGAATCCCGCAATGCGTATCCTTGTAGTTGATGACAATGAGGAGAGTCTTCGTATCGTCATTTCCTACCTGAGGGATCTGGGTTACATAAATGTCGAGGGCGCTCCTTCAGGCGGGGAGGCCCTGAATATGATGCACGGCGCCGTAAAACGGAAGAAGCCCTATGAACTTTGTTTTATCGACATGATCATGCCGGTGATGGACGGCTGGCGCCTGGCCGCGGAGATTCACAACGATGCCGGCCTTGAATCCACGGCGCTGATACTCATGGTTCCCCACGGTCTTTTGGGCAGGGACACCAAGATGACCCTTCTTAAATGGTTCAGGGCCTACATCAATAAACCCATAAAAAGACGGAAACTGGCGGATGTTATCAGGGAAGCCTTCACTCAAAACGACACGGAATTTGTTTCCGAACTTGACATGGTAGAAGAAGGGGAAAGCAGGAAGGAAGAAAGCGCGGGCAGCGAAAGCGGCGGGCCGCAAAAAGACAAGCCCCTGCTGCTCATCGTGGAAGATCATCCGGTAAACCAGAAACTCTTTGCCACAATCGCAGTCAAGCTCGGGTTTCCTTCGGTTCTGGCGGATGATGGACTTGAAGCCCTGGAAAAGGCGGAAACCGAAAAGCCCGCGTTAGTCTTTATGGATATTCAGATGCCCAGGATGAACGGTTACGAGGCTGTAGAAAGACTGCGGAGTAAGGGTTACGCCAATCCCATTATCGCCGTTACCGCCAGCGTTCTTGCGGATGAACGTGAACACTGTTTATCCGCCGGTTTTGATGATGTTCTGGCGAAACCTTTCAAAAGAAAAGATGTCGAAGCGGCGTTGAATAAATGGATAGGGAAGAAGTCAGAAAAAAGCCATTCCGCCGGAGAGGAGGCCCGGCCGGAGCACAGTGTTTCTGCGCCCGGGGAATCTTCCCCGGCAGAAAAACAAGAAGCCGCAAAACCCGCAGAAACACTGCCGGTTTTTGATACCGCAGATCTTATGGATACTTTTATGGGTAACGAAGAGTCGGTAAGATCACTTTTGGCGCGGTATCTGGAACGGACCGCAGAGCAGCTCAATTTGATACCGGACTTGATTGCGAACTCTGACTGGGAGACAGTCTTCCGGGAAGCCCATACGGTAAAGGGGAGCGCCCTGACCCTGGGAGGCAAGAAGCTGGGGGAGGCGGCTCTGCGGCTTGAGTATGCCTGCAAAAATAAGAACAGGGCCGAAGCGGAAGCCGCCTTTCCTCCGGTTCAGGATGCCTTTGAACAGTTCCGGGCCGCCGCAGAGGAGTGGCTTGCAGGCCTTTGATGCGTTTTTCTTCTTTACACACTCACAGTATCTACTGCGACGGAACCGATGAAATCGAAACCATCTGCCGCGTCTCCTTTGAAAAGGGACTTGTGTCCCTGGGCTTCAGTTCCCATGCCCCCCTCAGCCTGTGCCGGAATACGGCGACAGAGATCCCCGATACCCCCTGGCACATGAAGGCAGAAAAGCTCCCCGCATACCTGGCGGAGATTGGAGAGGCCCGGAAACGCTGGGCCGGAAAACTTGATATATACTCAGGCCTTGAGGCGGACTATATAGAAGGCTTTGCAAGCCCTGCCGAACTGCGCCGCCGCCTTCCCGGACTGGATTACATCATCGGCTCTGTTCATTACATTGTTCCCTCCGGGGGAGCGTACTTTGCCGTGGACGGACCTCCTGAGGGGACGGAGAGGGGCTTCAGGGAAGGTTTCGGCGGGGACGGGGAAGCCTTTACAGGGAAATACTGGGATACCGTGGAAGCGATGATTGGGGAAGGCGGTTTCGATATCCTCGGCCATGTGGACATCTTAAAGAAAAACAACGGGGAAGGCCGCTTTTTCGATCCGGAGGATGCGCGTTACCTTCGCCGGGCCGGGGAGATTGCGGAATCGGCCCTGAAGGCGGGAATAGTAGTCGAAGTTAACACCGGAGGCATCAACCGCGGCCGCATCCCGGAAACCTATCCCTCGGTAAAAATACTGCGTTTCTTCCGTGAAGCCGGCGTGCCGGCCCTGATCACTTCCGACGCCCACCGTGCGGAGGATCTGGACGGTCATTACTACATTGCGCTTCAAGTGCTCCGGGAGGCCGGTTACAGGGAGCATGTGCTTTTTCAGGGCCGCCGCAATGGAAAAGCCCTGTGGAAGCATGAAGCTTTGAGCGGTTAGTTGTGAAGATCTCCTATCTGTTCCGCCGTTCTTCGGCGCTCTTGCATTCTATACACATCAGGGCATAGGGCATGGCCTCAAGCCTCTCCTGGGGGATCTTCTTGCCGCAGCGCACACAGAGGCCGTATTTGCCCTGTTTGATCCGGGTGATGGCGCTGTCAATGGCCTTGAGGCGCTTGAGATCCGCCGAACCTATAGCTTCAATCATTTTCCTGTCTATGTCATCAGATGCGAGATCCGCAAAGTCTTTGGGATCCATACCTTCAACAATTTCCTTAAAATCGGCATTACTGGCCACCAAATTCGAGATAATGTCTGTTTTCAGGTCGGAAAGGGACTTGTCCATCTTTTCCAAAAATGTCTGTTCCATAAAAAGCCTCCCCTGCTGTTTTTTAATGTGATGAAAAAAACCTGTACTTTATAGTACTATGCTTAGAAACAGCGGTTTTTCCTCTCAATCCTTATAAAATAAAGCCGTTCTAAAGCCAGGGATTTTTAAAATCCAGCGATCCTGAAGGATCATGGTTTTGGAACAAGCTTGAATGTTCTCTGAATGTTTCAATCTGGGACATTGATGGAATTAGCGGTTTTTGTCAAGCCTAAAACGGCAAAATCGGCGAAAAAAAGTTTCAAATGAACCGCCTGCCCTTCTTCTTGCGCCGCCGCCGTCTTCAGGGTAAAATTCTCCCTATATCGTTCTCAAAGGAGTATCCGGAATGGCAAAAAAAGTCCTGGTTTTTCTGGCTGAAGGTTTTGAAGAGGTCGAGGCGATAACCCCCGTCGATTACCTCCGCAGGGCGGGGATTGAGGTTGTCACCCTGTCTCTTGGAGCATCGCGGGAGGTGAATGGCGCCCATGGCATTGCGGTAAGGGCCGATGTGCTTTTTGGAGACTGTGCCCTCAAGGCAGCCGGCTGGGACGCGGTGCTCTGCCCGGGGGGCATGCCGGGAGCCGCGAACATAGCCGCCCGCACGGAGGCCGGAAGCTTTATCCGGGAGATGGCGGGGGAGGGGAAGCTGATTGCCGCCATCTGCGCCGCTCCCGCGGTGGTACTCGCTCCTCTGGGCCTCCTGGCGGGGAAACGCTACACCTGCTTTCCGGGCATGGAGAAAGAGGTTTCTTCTGCCCTGAACAGGTCCGCTCAATGGACGGAAGACCGTGTAGTCCGGGACGGCAACATTATTACGGGCCGGGCAGCGGGGACTGCGGGTGAATTCGCCGTGGCAATCATCGGCGCGCTGCTTTCCGAAAAAGAAGGCAGGGCTATTGCCGAAAAAGTTCTGCTTTTAGATCCTCAAGCTTCCCGGCGCTGATATTGGTTCCCGGTATGCCGATGATCCTCCCCGCGCAGCGGTTCCCCAGGGCGGCGCATTCTTCAAGGCTCCTGCCCCGGATAAAGGCCGCAAGGAAGGCGGCCGCAAAGGCGTCTCCCGCTCCTGTGGGATCGGAAAGCGCCGCGGCTTCGGTCGGGACATTGATTTTTTCATCCCGGTAAAAAACAAGCACTCCCTTCTCCGCACGTTTTACAACGGTGACTGTATCCCCGCCCGCCGCGCCTGCGGCCTCTTCGGGGCTTCCTGCAAAGGCGGCGGCTTCTTCTTCGTTCATAAAGAGTATCAGCGGCTGTTCCGCGCAGAAAGATCGGATCTCTTCCCCAAAGGAACGGGCCTGAAAGGGCGCCCCCAGATCCAGGGCAAGCGTTTTGGATCCGCTGCGGGCCAGTTCCATTACCCGCCTTACCAGGGCATCCCTGCCGAGCATATAGCCGTCCAGTACTATCAGCGATACTGTCTCAAAGAGATTTTCGTCAAGGTCCGCGGCGTCAAAGGCAAGGCTTGCCCCGGGGGAGGCGGCAATCCGCGTCTTTCCGTCCGGCGTCTTTACCACAAGACAGCGGCCCTGGCTTTCTTCTGTCTCTTTGAGCTTCAACACAAGTCCTGCGCCGCGCAGTTCCCCGGCAAAGAGGGCCGCATAGGGATCTTTTGCTTCAATACCGGAACTGCCTGTAAAGATGGGGGAAAGCCCCAGAAGTCCTGCGATTTTTGCAAGGTTTGCGGCCCCTCCGCCTGAGGTCTTTTTTAGGGAACCGTTTTTTTCAAGAGCTTCAAGCAACGCGTCCATTTTTTTGCCCGAGATGTGCTGCACCATTCCGGTCAGGCCTGCGGAATCAAGGAAGGCTTCATCCGCTTCGGCAAAAACATCCACCATGGCGTTTCCGATGCAGAGTAGTTCATGTTTTTCTGTCATCATAGATTTTTTCATTGTAGCGCATATCATCCGCCTCAGGCAGTACTTTTGGTAACATTTCAAAATGAGGCATCTTGAGCGCGGCCCGGAGGCATCTTGTTTCAGATTCTCTGCGCTGATATGGTCTTAGAAAGGAGCAAAATGTGGATTACGCGCAGGAATCGCTGAAGAAACATCTTGAGTGGCGGGGTAAGCTGGAAACGGTTCCAAAAATGCAGCTTAGAACCAAAGAAGATCTGTCCCTGGCCTATACGCCGGGGGTTGCCGAACCTTGTCTGGAGATCGGGAGGAACCCCGAAAAAAGCTGGGAACTTACCGGCCGCTGGAATACCGTCGCGGTGGTTACCGACGGTACTGCGGTGCTGGGTCTGGGGGACATAGGGCCCGAGGCTGCGATGCCTGTCATGGAGGGAAAATGCGTACTCTTCAAGGCCTTTGGCGCGGTTGACGCCGTTCCCCTCTGCATCCGTTCCAGGGAAGTTGATGTTATTGTAGATACCGTGGCGCTTCTTGCGGGGAGTTTCGGCGGCATAAACCTTGAAGACATTTCCGCGCCCCGCTGTTTTGAGATTGAACGGAAACTGAAAAGCCGATGCGATATTCCTGTTTTCCACGATGATCAGCACGGCACCGCGGTAGTAACGCTGGCGGCCCTGATCAATGCCCTTAAATTTACCGGTAAAAAACTTGACAGTGTTTCTGTTGTTACAAGCGGGGCAGGCGCGGCGGGAGTCGCGATCATCAGGCTGCTCATGAAGACGGGACTTCAGGATGTGGTGATGTGCGACCGCCATGGGGCTATCTATCGGGGCAGAGACAACCTGAATCCCGAAAAAGAAGAGATGGCCGCCCTCAGTAACGCGGGGAAGAAGAAGGGCAGTCTTGCCGATGTGATGCGGGGAGCGGATGTGTTCATCGGTGTGTCGGCGCCGGGAACGGTGAATGCGGACATGGTAAAAAGCATGGCGAAAGATCCGGTGCTTTTCCCCATGGCAAATCCAACGCCGGAAATAATGCCGGATCTTGCGCTGGCTGCCGGGGCCGCTGTTGTGGGCACGGGCCGCAGCGACTTTGCCAACCAGATCAACAATGTTCTTGCGTTTCCGGGGATCTTCCGCGGAACCTTTGATGTCCGCGCCGCCGACATAAATGACGACATGAAAATTGCCGCGGCCATCTCCCTGGCGGCCCTGGTCGGCGAAGATGAATTACGGGCCGATTACATTATTCCTGCGGCCTTTGATCCGAGGGTGAAGGATGCTGTTGCCGGAGCCGTTGCCCGGGCGGCCCGTACAAGCGGTGTCGCGCAGATTTAGCAGCTTTATTAGACTGAATATACTGACCCTTTTTCGCCTGCTGCGCCCTTGCGGTTCATTTCTTAAATTCTTCATGTATCCGCTGTTACAATCTTTCTTCGTAGAGGTTCTTTCCCCGGCTGTCGATAAGGACGGTAACAGGGAAGTCCTCCACGGTAAGGCGCCGGATCGCCTCGGTTCCCAGATCCTCAAAGGCGATTATTTCAACAGTCTTGATGCGGCTTGCAAGAAGCGCGCCCGCACCGCCTATGGCTCCGAAGTAGATCGCCCCGGTTTCCCTTATCACGGTGATTAGTTCTTCCGAACGCCTCCCCTTGCCGATCATGGCCCGGAGCCCCAGACGCAGCAGGCGGGGAGTGTAGGCGTCCATGCGGTAGCTTGTCGTGGGCCCTGCCGAGCCAATCACTCTTCCGGGAGGCGGCGGCGTAGGGCCCGTGTAGTAGATGCAGGAATCCTCAAGGGGGAAGGGCAGGGCCGCCCCTTCATCAAGAAGGCCTATCAGCCTCCGGTGCGCCGCGTCCCGTGCGGTATAGATGGTACCGGAAAGCAGCGCCTGATCCCCGGCTTTGAGTGCAGCCGCTTTTTCCCGGCTCAGGGGGAGTTCAATGTTTACCCGGCGTGTTTCCATTTCCGTTACAGTATCTCCCTGGCGTGCCTGCATACATGGCAGCTGATGTTCACCGCGCAGGGGAGCCCCGCGATATGGGTCGGCAGTGTTTCTACTGCCACGGAGAGAGCGGTGCTGCGGCCTCCGTAGCCTGCAGGCCCTATGCCAAGGCCGTTTATCTTTTCCAGAAGCCGTTTTTCAAGTTCCGCATAGCGGGGATCGCTGTTAAACTCCCCCGGGGGCCTCAGCAGGGCTTTTTTGGACAGGAGGGCAGCCTTGTCAAAGTTCCCCCCAATGCCCAGGCCAAGCACGATTGGCGGACAGGGGTTCGGTCCAGCCTCTTTCACTGTTTTTAGTACAAAGCCGACGATGCCCTCTTCCCCGTCGGAGGGACTGAGCATGGCTATACGGCTCATGTTTTCGCTCCCGAAACCCTTGGGGGCAACAGTAACAGTAACCCTGTCGCCGGGAACAAATTCGGTATAGATCATCGCAGGAGTATTGTCGCCTGTGTTTTTCCGG
>JAITES010000088.1 GCA_031281925.1 Treponema sp.
GATCCCTTTCAGGATCCGGAGTTCGTTGCCTTCTACAACCAGCACATGAACGCGCTCAAGGACAAATACCAGGCCGCCATCGATCAGGTACGGGAAGAAGCGGCGGCCCTATTCGGAAAGTAGAAACTGGTTTTGCAGAAAACTTGTATTCTCCCGGAAGACCAGCGTATGGCCCACCTCTATATCCGGCAGAACCCTGCGTTCCCGTGATTCAAGGATCTTCTCCAGTGTCTTTACGGCAGTATAGCCCTGCAATACCGGGTTCTGGTACACCACCGCGGTGAGCGTCCCCGATTCAAGGCCGCGGAGGGACGAGCCGTCTACATCATGGAGCAGCGTAATAGCCTTCCGGCAATCGCCCCGTTCCATTTCCTCCATAAAAACAGCGTTGAAGGAAGGGATCATGTAGAATGCGTCCGCCTCGTCCCGGTATGAACGGAGGATGCTCCTTGTCTGGAGTGAATAGCTCCGCTTCGATTTTGCATATATATTTTCGTTAACGCAACGGACGGCGGGATAGTCCTGTTTCATCTTTTCAATAAAACCTGTAAGGCGCATGGAATTGATGTCCGGCAGAAGGATTGGGTGTTTTTCCATATCTTCTATCAAATTGACGGCAACAACCGTCCCGCCTTTTTTGAGTTCAAGGGCCTTGCCGATATAGTTTGCCGCAAGGCGTCCTGCCGCATGGTAATCCGGCCCGATATAACAGAGGCGCGCCGTTCCCGGATGATCCACATTGTAGAAGATGTAGGGGATGCCTTCGGCTTCCAGCATTTCGGCAAGGGCATTCATGTCGTAATACCATTGATTGACAAAGCCCGCGGCGGAAAGCCCGTTCTTTATTTCGCCCCTGAGAACCTTTTTGAAACGCGCGGAATCAAAATCGGGAATATTATGAAAATGAACTTCATAGTTAAAATGACGAATCAGCGTTCCGGCAAGTTCCGCGCCTTTCCTGATGTCGCCCCAGAAATAATCCGGATTCACCGAAGAAAAAAGGGAGACGATCCTTGTCTTGTTCCGTACCAGAACCTGGCTTGCCCGGTTGGGCATATAGGACTTCTTTTTAACATATTCATTGATCCGCTTGCGCAGCCGGGGAGAAACATAACCGGTATTGTTCAGCGCCCTGCTTACGGTGATGATAGATACGCCCAGGTCACGGGCAATATCTTTCTGGGTAATTGACATTATATGATAAACGTACTTCACAAAATCGGGATCTGTCAAGGAGATAACGGTAATTTGGAAAAAGCAGGCCCGGATTACCGAGTCTGTTCCGAAACCGGCCGGATTTTGGAGCAGGCTTATTTGTTTTTATAAAATACTTGTTGACATGATGTATTTTCTGTCATAAAATCATGATACACGTATTTCATATTTCTACAGGAGGAATTATGACGAAAAAGAAAATTCGGTTGATCGTATTGGCGGCGGCATTGTGCAGCGCCCTGGTTCTGGGAGCATGCTCAAAGAAAGAAGCTTCCGGCGGCGCCCAGCCCGCTTCCGCAGTCAAGAACATTTCCGTCTGGCATTACTTTGAACATGAAGCGCAGGCCCTGGACATGCTGGCGGAAGAATTCAACAAGCTTCATGAAGCGGAGAATGTCAAGATTACCGCTACCTTCATGGCCCGTGAAGAATTGATGAATCAGTATACCGTGGGAGCGGTTTCCGGCCAGCTTCCCGACATCGGTATGGTGGACTCTCCGGATCATGCTTCCTATATAGCTCTGGGAGTGTTTGAAGACATTACGGCGGAGCTTAACGCATGGGGTCAGCTTGATCAGTTCTACCCCGGCCCCCTGAGCAGTACCAAGGATGCGGATGGAAAGATCTACGGTCTTCCCAACAACTCCAACTGCCTCGCGCTGGCCTGCAACATGAACATGTTCAATGCGGCAGGAGTGAAAAAACCCACTACCTGGGCGGAACTTGAAGAGGCCTGCGCCAAACTCACCAAACCCGCGGATCAGATCTACGGTTTTGCCATGAGCGTAATTCCCAATGAGGAAGGCACCTTCCAGCTGATCCCCTGGATCTACAGCGCGGGCGGATCGGTAGCCAATCTCGGTTCCCCCGAATCAATCCATGCCATAGACTATCTGGCAAATCTTGCCGCCAAGGGTTACATGAGCAAGGAAACAGTTAACTGGGGCCAGGGAGACGCCATGAACGCCTTCATCGCCCAGAAAGCGGCCATGGTGGAATCGGGTACATGGCAGATTGCAGGCGACCTTCCCAAGATCAATGGTGCATTCGAGGTTGAATACACCCTGATTCCCAGGGACAAGAAGTATGCTTCCGTTATCGGCGGTGAAAACTTCGGCGTCTGCTCCGGAACCAAATACAAGGAACTCTGTGTAGAATTCCTCAAGTATATGGAAACCGCGGAGAATGTGGCCCGCTGGTGCGAAATTGCCGGAAAACTGCCCATCCGCAAGGATTCCGCTACGCTCCGGGATTTCTGGACAAAGGATCCCCTCTATGCGGTCTTTACCGACGGCATGAACTATGCGGTAGCCCGCGGCCCCCATCCCGAATGGCCTACCATTTCCAAGGCCGTCTACACCGCAGGACAGTCGGCGGTTTTGGGTCAGATGAGTGCGGCGGATGCAATGAAGCAGGCTGCCGCCACGGTAGCTCCGATTCTGGAAAAGTCCCCCATCGCGCAGTAAAATTTTTTAACGGGGAAACCGGGCTTTAGACCGGTTTCCCCGTGACGGAGAGGTGTGCCATGAAGATGAATTTGCTGCAGAAAAGGAATATAGAAGGTTACTCTTTTATTTTTCCCGGCATGGTGTATATTCTTGCCCTTCTGGGATACCCTCTGATCTATAACTTTATTCTTGGCTTCCGCGATGTAAATGTAAGAACCTTCAAAAGCGGCACCGATGTTTTCGTGGGTCTTGCCAATTATATTACACTTTTCAGAGACACAACTTTCCGCATGGTGCTGCGGAATTCCTTTGTCTTTACCTTTGCCTGTATCGCGGTTCAGTTTACCCTCGGATTTCTGCTGGCCCTCTTCTTCTCGAAAAAATTTACATTTGCAGGCCCTGTCCGCGGACTTATTCTTATCGCCTATATGATGCCCATGTCGGTAACCGCCCTTCTGGGCAAGAACATGTTCGGCCAGATTGCGGTGATAAACGATCTTTTAAGCAGGATAGGCTTTGTCCGGGGAACCTGGCCCATGTGGCTTGCCGACAAAACAATGGCGATGAATGCCGTCATTGCCATGAACTGCTGGGTAGGTATTCCGTTCAACATGCTGCTCCTCACGTCGGGGCTTACCAATGTAGCCAGTGAAATTTACGAAAGCGCCGCCATTGACGGCGCCGGCGCATGGACACGGTTCTGGAAGATTACCGTACCCTGCATCAAATCAAGCATCTTCGCAGTCCTTATGCTGG
>JAITES010000097.1 GCA_031281925.1 Treponema sp.
GTTGGGGATGTTTGGCTTTTTTTTCGATTTTCTTCTCTACCGGGGCCCTTGTTTTGGCTTTTGACTTTTCCGGATCATTTTCGGTCTCTTCCTTTTGGGCGGTTTCCCGTTTTTTGGAAGGGATAACCTCAAAAGCCAGATGAATTTCCCGGCCTGTCAGTTCCAGAAGCTTGGCTTCAAGAAGGGTATGATACCGGCGCTGAATCAGCCGATCCAGATAAAAGTTTGAAGGGACTGCAACGGTAATGGTATCCCCGGCAGAAGAGAGAAATTCAAGATCAAACCAGACGGGAAAAGCCTGTTCACCCATCTCCTGCCGGGCCAGTTTAAGCGCTTCCTGCCAGAATATTTCATACTCAGATATAGCCATTTCCAACCCTTTACCGGAGGAGGATGCAGTACACCGAGCCTACTCAGCGGGATGTTATGACTTCCTCTACCGGTTATTAACATATTATTCACAAGCCTTGCCGTTTCTGTAAACAAGAAAAGACAGAGCGCCGGACATTCCGGACTTCCACCCCCTTAACACCTGATTGGTAAACCACAGCTAATTCCTTGTAATACAAAGAATTAAGATGAAAAAAATAAGGACTTACGAAAGAAGCCTTCCGGGGCCTTCTCTGTTCATCCTTTTTAAGGATATCCACCTTATTTATCCACAGCTTACACACAAATGTCCGTGCACCATGCGGCAGCACACCACGCAGCGAAGCTCAGGCCGCCGTATTTCTCTTCATGTGTCTCAGTTTATGTTGTCTTTACTTTTTTATGCAAGATAGGTAAAATGAAAAGGTGAATTCCGGTTATTCAGCACAAAATATTCAGGTTCTTAAGGGTCTTGAGGCGGTTCGTAAACGTCCCGGCATGTATATCGGGACGACCGGCATTGATGGTCTGCATCATCTGGTATTCGAAGTCGTAGACAACTCCATTGACGAGGCCATGCAGGGCTTCTGTGACGATATTCTGGTGGTCCTGGAGGGGAACGACGTAGTCCGGGTAGAGGATAACGGCCGGGGCATCCCTGTCGATATTCACCCCACCGAGCATGTAAGCGCCCTGGAACTGGTCATGACTCGGCTTCATGCGGGGGGCAAGTTCGACAAAAAGAGCTACAAAGTTTCGGGAGGCCTCCACGGTGTGGGAGTCTCGGTAGTCAATGCCCTCTCCGAATGGTGCGAGGCCTTTGTCCACATCGACGGAAAAATCCATACCCAGCGCTATAAAATCGGTATTCCGGAAGGCCCTGCCGGCGAGATTGGAACAACGGAAAGACGGGGCACCGTAGTCCGTTTCAGAGCCGATTCTTCAATCTTTGAGAGTACCACCTACAATTTCGATGCCCTCTCCAATCGCCTGCGGGAGCTGGCTTTCCTCAACAAGGGCCTTAAAATCACCATCCGGGACGAGCGGCTTTCCACTCCCAAGGCCCACGAATTCAAGTTTGACGGCGGTGTAAAGAGCTTTGTGGAGTATCTCAACGAGAGCAAAACCGTGCTCTACAAAGAGCCTATATTCATCGGGGGAACCAGGGACGATGTAGAGGTGGAATGTGCCATCCAGTACAACGACGGCTTCAACGAAATCATGTACTCCTTCGTCAACGACATCAATACCAGAGACGGAGGAACCCACCTTGTAGGCTTCAAATCCGCCCTTACCCGTACTCTGAACGAGTGCCTTAAAAAGAGCAAACAGGCCAAAAAACTGGACGAAAGCCTTTCGGGTGACGATGTGCGGGAAGGCCTTACCGCGGTTCTTTCGGTAAAAGTACCCAATCCCCAGTTTGAAGGCCAAACCAAGGGCAAGCTGGGGAACAGCGAAGTCAAAGGCATTGTTGAATCCCTGACCGGCGAGCAGCTGGAACTCTACTTTGACCGGCATCCCGATGTAATCGCCGCCATCCTGGAAAAGAGCGTACTTGCGGCCAGGGCCCGTATCGCAGCCCGCCAGGCCAGGGACGCTACACGCCGCAAAAACGCCATGGATTCCGCGGGTCTCCCCGGCAAACTTGCAGACTGCTCCGAAAAAGACCCCAGTCTCTGCGAGCTTTTTATTGTGGAAGGCGACTCGGCCGGAGGATCCGCCAAAATGGGCCGGAACCGCCAATACCAGGCAATATTGAGCCTCTTTGGCAAGATGCTCAACGTGGAAAAGACCCGTATAGAAAAAGTGGTAACCAACGAGAAACTCCAGCCCATCATCGCCAGCATAGGCGCAGGCTGCGGCGGCGAATTCAATGTAGACAAAATCCGCTATCACAAGATCATCATCATGGCCGATGCCGATGTGGACGGGTCTCATATTCGTACTCTGCTCCTCACCTTCTTCTACCGATATATGACAGAACTTATTGAACGGGGTCACGTGTACCTCGCCATGCCTCCCCTTTACAAGGTAAGTTACGAGAAAAAGACCTTCTATGCCTACGATGATTCGGAAAAAGACCGCCTCCTCTCCGAATCCGGCCGTGATCCCGAAAAGGTAGGCGTCCAACGCTACAAGGGCCTGGGCGAAATGAACCCCGACCAGCTCTGGGTAACCACCATGGATCCCAGCCAGCGTAACATCATCCAGGTTCACCTGGATGACGCCGTGGAAGCGGAACGCATTTTTTCTACCCTCATGGGAGAACTCGTCGCCCCCCGCCGTGAGTTTATTGAGGAGAACGCCCTCAGCGTAGCGAATCTGGACGTTTGAGCTTGTTCCAAAATCCGATACTTTGAACAGCCTCGTCTCTTCACGAAAAAATACAATGGTGTTACTATAAAATCGTTATGCCCACTCTACCCCATGCCCTTATTCTTGAAGGAGGCGGCCTCCGCGGCAATTATACCGCCGGCGTATTGGATGCTTTTCTGGAACATGGTCTGGAGTTCCCGTATATCATCGGCGTTTCTGCCGGTGTGGGTATGAGCTGTTCCTTTGTGTCAAAACAAAGGGAGCGGAACCTCCATATCCTTAAAAATTACCGTAACGATCCGCGCTATTTGTCCATCCGCAGCTTTATAAAGACCGGCGATTACTTCGGCCTGGATTTTATTTATCACGATATACCGGACAGGTTTGTGCCCTTTGACATTGAAACATTTTTGGCTTCCCCCACCCGCTTTGTATCGGTTTGTACCGACTGCGAAACCGGGGAACCGGTCTATTTTGAAAAAGGCCCCGATATACTTTCCGTGATGAAGGCCTCCTCGGCCATGCCCTTCGTCTCCCGGATAGTGGAATACGGCGGGTGGAAGCTCCTGGACGGCGGTATTTCAGATGCCATTCCCCTGGCAAAGGCCCTTTCCGAAGGCTTTACGAAAAACATTGTGATCCTTACCCACCCGGCAGGCTACCGCAGAAAAAAAGGAATACAGCCGCCGGCCCGGTTTTTCTACCGAAAATATCCCCGGTTTATTGAAGCCCTGGGGAACTATGTGGAAAAGTACAACCAAAGCCTTGCCTTTGCCGAAGACGAAGCGGCGGCGGGCCGAACCCTGTTGATCCGCCCCTCCGTAGACTTAAAAGTAAGCCGCACCGATAAAGATATGGCAAAACTCATCGGCCTGTATGAGCTGGGGTTAAAAGACGGTGAAACGGCGGCGATTACGCTGATGACTTAGCGGGATTCTGACAGGCAGGCTCCGGCTGTTATCCACCGACAATCTGTTTTTCTTTTGGTACCCATTTTTTTATAATGGCATGCATCGCGGAGATCTCAATGGGCTTTGAAAGATAGTCGTCAAAACCGTTTTCCAGGAACATTTCTTTCATCCCCACAATGGCATCGGCGGTAAGGGCAACGACAGGAATTCTTGAATGTAAAGAGCCATCGGCAGCCTGTGCTTCCAGGGCACGGATTCTGGCGGTTGTTTCGATGCCGTTCATTTCGGGCATCAGGTGATCCATTAAAATCAGATCATAGTGATTCTTTTCCATCAAGGATATTGCTTCGGCGCCGCTTGTACAGCAGTCTATCTGCATTTTATAGGGCGCCAGAAGGCCTTCCGCCACAAGGAGGTTGATTGAAACATCATCTACAATCAGTACCCGTGCGTCCGGCGCGGTAAACGAAACTTCAGAATCAGTCTGTTTGGATAAATTGTTTTCATGGGCGGCGCCTTCCGCCAGGGCGGGATGCCAGGGTTCCCCTCCGGAACCGCCTATAGGTCTGGCATCAAGAATTTTTTGAGGCAGTACCGCGGTAAAGGTAGAGCCTTTGCCGTAAACCGATGTAACAGAAACATTGCCGCCCATGAGCCGGCAGAGGTTGTAGGTAATGGCAAGTCCCAGACCCGTACCTTCAATATTACGGTTTTTTTCAGTATCAAAGCGGACAAAATCTCCAAATATTTTTTTCAGGTCTTCTTCTTTTATTCCGATTCCACTATCGGAAATTTCAAATTTTATGTTGATGTTTTCTTTGCCGGTGATTTCGCCCGAGACCCTGAATCCAATATACCCTTTTTTTGTGTATTTAACCGCGTTGTTCAGGAGGTTCAACAGTATTTGACGTATACGTATTTCGTCGCCGAAGAGCAGGCAGGGCAGGGAACTGTCAATATCTACTTTAAACTCAAGGGATTTTTCATGAAGCCGTATCCCGATGATGGTTACCACATCGTTCAGGATCGAAGGGAGGGCATATTTTGCCGAATGTACTTCCATTTTTCCCGATTCAATTTTTGAAAGATCCAGAATATCATTAATGATGGCAAGAAGGCTGGCCCCCGCCTGTTTGATCTGTCCGATATAGCCCTGTACCCTGGGGCTTATGTTTTCCCGCAGAACGAGTTCGCTGATGCCGATGACGGCGTTCATGGGGGTACGGATTTCGTGGCTCATGGCGGAAAGAAACTGGCTTTTGGCTTTATTGGCGTTTTCGCTTTGCCGGGCTTTTTGGCGGTAGAACCACATGCCCGCACCGCCTGCGAACAGGGAGAGTGTCAGGGCACAAATCAGGACGGTTCTGAGTATTGTCATGTTCCGGCGCTGGATGATGATGGTTTCGTCACTCAAATCTACTCCGGCGGCGCAGTATACCGTTCCGTCTTCGTTAAATACCGGCGCGACACCGGAGATAAGGCCATCCCAGGATTTGGTGTAGATCCCCAGATCCGAAGTATAGATATTTCCTGCCAGAATATACGGTACCATGGCGCTTGTAACCGGATCTTCAGGATCATCAATAGGGTAGAACATATCCGGATTTGCCATGGTTTCGGGGTCTGTATCATTATCAATAATGTACTGGATCCGCCCGTCACCGTAATCCCGCCAGTAGTACACATACAGAACCTGATACTGTTCCGCGAATTTGGCAAGCCTGGCCCTGGCGATCTCCCATTCTGGTTTTTCCATGTCTTCGATAGTATGGAACTGATCCAGTTCTTCCGCATCAAGCAGCGAAGAGGCCGCCATGGCCGATGCCCTGAGATGGTTTTGGGTAGAAATCTCGACCATCTTGACGGTACGGTTCATGTAAACCGTAACAACAATAGCTATCAACAAAACCAGCAGGGTAGATATAAAAAAGAGGGATGATACCATGTTGCGCCTTAAATCGAAAGGCTGCATACGACCACCTTTGTTCATTGGCACGGCAATGCGCTCAATTCGCATGCGGTTCGCCCATCGGTTTTATCTTCGCCAGTTCCTGAACGGCATTGATAAAGTCGCTGTCATCGCCTATCTCTTCGATGCCTGCAGGAAGTCTATAAGTCCAGTTGAACTGATTATAGGTTCCCGGTACGTTGATCCTTTCGGAGGCGGCATCTTCGGCATACCATCTGGCGCTCAGGTGCAGGAGATCCTGAATCTGGAAGACCCGGAAACGGGAAGCGGCCGCGGCGATCTTGCTTAACACCAGTTTGGCTGTACCGGGGTTGTATACTCTGGGCAGGGAAGGGAAACCCAGGAAACCGGAGAAGGTCTCCTGATCCGCCTCCCGTTCCCACCATTCTCTGACGGTGGAACTGTCATGTACCGCCGGGGTACAGACAGAGAGTTCGGGGTAATCTTCAAAAGGTACATAGGGTTCTCCGGGGAGATTCCATTTCCGGTGCCAGCGGACTACCCTCAGCCCGAGAATCTTGAGCTTGCCCAGGGTTATGGGTACACAGTCGGGGATTTCCCCCAGATCTTCCGCGCAGGGAAGCATGGAAGAAGAATCTTTCAGTACCATGAGGAGCTTCCTGCCCTCTCTTTCCCAAACATTTTCCGAATCGCTCTTGTGTTTTTCAAAGAGAGCTTCCAGTTTGTTCCGCTCTTCTTCCGAAAGGCTGGCATAGGCTCTGGAGAAACGGTAGAACCATGTGGGGAAGAAATGCCTTTTTTCGTATTCCAGGAAAAGTCTGTTATGCCAGGCCTGGACAAGGAATCCCTGTGCCGCCGGGTGGAGTCCCAGAGAAGCGATGTCCTTTTCGCCCCGGATTGAATCCTTGAAAAGCCAGAGTTCCTCCTCCCCTATCCTGTCCAGTACCGTAGAGAAAACTTTACCCACTTCGGCCGCCACATCCTCTTCATTATGATCTCCGCCCCAGTTGTTCCTCACGGCGTCCCAGACCTCTCCGGTAGGAATATGGGGACAGGATACCCAGCGGATTCTGGATTTATCAAAGCCGAGGTCCTCAAGTTCTTTTTTTGTTATGGGCACATAGGGGACAAAGCGGCCCAGTGCGGAAGAAGTATCAAAGCGGCTGGATGTCCAGATACGGAAGAAGCCCAATACATGGTCTATCCTGTATGCCCGGAAGTACCTTTCCGCCACCTTGAGGCGGTTCCTCCACCAGTCGTAATTATTTTTTTCCAGGGCTTCCCAGTTATAGGTGGGGAAACCCCAGTTCTGGCCTTCCGGGCTGTACATGTCCGGCGGGGCTCCGGCGGAAAGATCCAGGTGGAAGTATTCAGGATGGGCCCAGACATCGCAGGAGTCTTCGTTGATAAGAATGGGCAGATCCCCCTCAAGAACGATGCCCATATCCGCTATCGCCGCGGCCGCCCTGCTGAACTGGGCATCCAGGGCTTCCTGTATCCAGACCCAGAAGAG
>JAITES010000191.1 GCA_031281925.1 Treponema sp.
TGCCGAAGGGCTCATCGATCAGGAAGCCTTTACCCAGGACTGGAACCAATTTACCGCCAAAACCCATCAGGCGGATCCCGAGATAGTCGGGGTTGGCCCCCACTGGAGCCGGAACGCCGCATTCGATGACCGGGGGGACGAACATTACTCCCTGCTCATGCCCCTCAAGGGCTCCAAAGGGCACCAGGGCTGGCGCACGAATCCTGAATTTGTAAAGGGCGCCAAGTATGTGTTTGAGATAACCACCGCCTGCAAAAACCCCGAGATCGCCTTCCGCTGGGGGGACGCGTTCTACGATGAAATGGCGGGACTCCAGATGTACGCAGGATATGTAGGGGTACGGCTCAGGGACAACGGGAACAACACGTATACGGCCCTGCCTCCCCCCGCGGGTACAAACGATGACGACTGGATGTGGCGGAACGGCATGGGTGATCTGTCGGTCTGTTATGTCAGCGATGAACTCAGCGCCCGGTATGAGGATCCCATATTCGACCGGCAGTACCTCGACAAGGAACGGCTTTCCGCCTATTTCCCCAAGGAATATTATCCCCTGGTTTCCATGACCCCCGACGAACTCAACGAACTGGCGACTCTTCGCCAGGACATTCACACCTTTGCCCAGCAGCAGACGGCCAACTGGGTTGTCAACGGCGGCATAGAGAACGAATACTCAGGTTTTGTCAGGCAGCTTGAAACCATGGGCCTGAACCGTATGGTAGAGATCTATCAGAACGCGTATAACCGGTATATGGGTAAGTAAAAAATAACATCCCCTGAAGACGCTCCGGCCGATATGAAAAACGGCCCGGCGCGGCGGAAGAAGCACTGAGAAACCCCCGGCTTTTCCGGGGGTTCACCGGAAGAAACAGGAACTCTTTATGAACATGAATTCACGGGAACGATTATTAGCCGTACTGCGGGGGCAAAAAACAGACCGTATCCCCTGGGCGCCCTTCCTTAGCTACTGGTGGGATCATAATCCTGTCGTCGAGGCGGAACGCCTGGGCGAGATTGGCTTTAAACGGGCCGTGGGCGCGGATCTTTTAATGAGGGGGCACGGTGATCGTTTGACCCATGATCAGTACCCCGGACTTGCCATGTTCCGCTGGAATTATGGAAAGACAAAAATCACCGAAAAGGCTGATAAAAAGCGGAAACAGGTTGTCTACGAGACCCCCCTGGGCACTATCGAGGCAGGATACACGTATTCGCCGGGAGGCGATACCTGGTTCTTAACCGAACACCCCGTTAAAACCGCCGGTGATTTTAGAATACTTGCCTATATGGCGGAGGACATCAATCTGACCGCTGATTATGAGGATTATGAAAAAGAAACAGGGAAGAATCCCGATACCCTTTACCTGCCCCTGATTTCTCCGTTTGGCAAAACAGCCTTCCAGGCTATGATTGAATTCTGGGTGGGGACAGAAGAACTCAGTTACCTGGTAACCGATTATGCCGAAACGGTGGAGAACACCCTCGCTGTTATGTATCGCTCCTCCATGGAAACGGCACGGCTCTCGGCGGCTTCACCGGCGCAGGCCTTTATCACCTGGGAGGATACGTCAACTACCAATATTTCTCCCTCCTGGTATGAACGCTATATTCTGCCGGAGATAAATCAATGGTGTGACATACTCCATGCTTCCGGCAAACTGTATATTCAGCATGCCTGCGGGCATCTGCGGTACCTCGCACCGCTTATTGCCGCGTCAAACATAGACGCCATTGAGTCCTTTTCCGATCCTCCCACCGGCAACATTTCGATTATGGAATTCAGCGAACAATTACCGGAACGGATAGCGCTCATCGGCGGCATTGAACCGGTATTTTTCATCAATTCCACACAGGAAGAACTTGAAGCGAGGGTTGATACACTCTGCGATCATTTTAAGGGAAAGCGTTTTATTTTGGCAAACGCCGATTCCTGCCCGCCCTCGGTGGACATTAACAGGTTCGGTATAGTATCCCGGCGGGTTTGCGAAAACTTTAACATGAAAGCGCCGGCAATAAGCGTGTTTGGCAAAGCCGATGGTAACTAATCCGGTATGTAACAGTCCTGTCGCCTTTTCCCCCTGGCAATGCGACACCTGGTAACAGTAATTCTCCATTCAAAGGAATAGAATTCAAGGCACAATATTCACATTACGCTGATTACACAGATTAACACGGATTTTTTGAACTACGGTCTCTCCTAATCCGCGAAAATCTGCGGACAAGGATTCTTAACTTGTTGACATTGGTAATTTGAATTAAAACTTCCTCGCGGTAAATATCTCTTCTCGCTACAGTATATCACCTCTCCACCCAAATTCCAGCCCTTTTTCATTTCCGCCAGTATCCGGGAGTAAACAATATAAATACCGTCCACAGTTCCAGCCTGCCTGCAATCATCACAAGGGAGAAGAGCCACTTGATATGATCCGCAAAACCGCCGTAGTTACGGGAGGGGCTCACCGCGCCGAAGCCCAGGCCCATGTTGCTCAAAACGGAGAGGGAGGCGCTGAGCGCGGAGAAGGGCTCCACCCCGGAGGATGCGGTAATAAGCGTGGTGACAGCGGCGGCCAGCATGTAGAGAAACACGAAGCCGGCCACACTGTAGACCACATCCTTGCGGCCCACTTTTTTGTTAAGGCTGATGCTGAAAACTCCCTGTGGATAGAGGATGCGCCGTATTTCGTTTCCCGCCTGTTTGAAAAGCACGGCATGGCGGATCACCTTGATGCCGCCGGCGGTAGATCCGGAACATCCGCCTACGAACATGAGGCAAAAGAGGATGCCCTGGGCCAGGAGGGGCCATGTTTCGTAATCCGCGGTTGCGCTTCCCGATGTGCTGAGAATTGAGGCGGTCTGGTAGGAGGCATGGCGCAGGGCTTCCCGGAAGGAGCCGTACACGGGAACAAGGGTACAGGTGATGATGCCTGCGGCAACGATAAAAATGCCCACATAGACTCTCCCTTCGGTATTCCGCAGAATATCCCGGAATTTTCCCCTGAAAAGCCTGTAGTACATGTTGAAGTTCAGGGCCGAAAGAAGCATAAAAATCGTGGAAACTCCCTCAATAAACGGCGAATTGTAGAAGGCAAGTCCCGAATTTTTGGTGCTTACGCCCGCCGTGGCCGTGATGCTTAGTCCGTGGCAGGCCGCGTCAAACCATTCCATGCCTCCCAGCCGGTAGAGCAGGGTAAGGGCAAGGGTAAGAATCATATAGGCGAACCAGAGAATTTTCGCGGTGGAGGTTATCCGGGGGCTGAGTTTTTCCTTTTCCAGCACCGGCGTTTCCGCCTTGATAAGCTGGAAAGCTCCGGCCCCGAAGAGGGGCAGGAGGGTCACGGAGAGGAGGATTATCCCCATGCCGCCGAACCATTGGGAGAGGCTCCGCCAGAGGAGCAGGGAACGGGGCAGGGACTCCACGTCATCGAAGGTAGTTGCCCCGGTAGTTGCAAAGGCGCTGGTACTTTCAAAAACCGAGTCGGTAAAACTGATATTGCAGGGGGAAAGGTAGTAGGGGAGGCTCCCCAGGAAGCTTGAGAACACCCAGGTTAAAAACACCAGCAGAAAACCTTCCCTGGGGCTCAGGCGGACGGGGCCGGTACGGAAGAGGAACACTGCCGTCAGAACCAGGATAGCCGCTATCCCCACGGGAAGAATGAAGGCCTGAGCCTGTTCCCCCAGAACCAGGGCCATGATCAGCGCGGGGATCATAAGGAAGCCCGCTACCCCCGTGATGATCAACAGCAAGCGGAAAAATGCGAATTTCTGCAAAAAGCCTCCGGGTTTTCTTGGCGGCTCAAGTATTTTCATATCAGCTCCGTCTGAAATTCCGGGAGAACAGCGCAAAGACAGCCCATAGTTCCAGCCGTCCGGCGATCATGGTGAAACAGAGTCCCCCCTTGACCGCTGCCGGCAGCCCGTATATAAGCGGGCCGAAATCACTTTGCCCGAGGCCCCGCCCGATGTTCCCCTGGGTCAGGAGGGCCAGGTTGAGGGAACTGAATATATCCGTACCGGATGCGCAGAGGAACAGGAATGAGGCAAACACAAGGGCCAGATAGAGAAACACAAAACCGGCAACCCCGTAGACCGCCTCCTTGCGGCCTACTCTGCCGTTGAGCCGGATGCTGAAAACCCCTCTGGGATTGAGCAGTTTTTTCATCTCGTTACCCATCTGCTTGAAGAGGATAACATGACGGACAAGCTTGATCCCCCCTGCGGTGGAGGATGAACAGCCTCCCAAAAACATGAGAAGAAAGAGAATCGTCTGGGCCAGGGGGGGCCATAGTGTTTGATCCGTTACGGCAAGTCCGGTACTGGAAAGCAGGGACACGCTTTGAAACAGGGACTGGCGTATGCTCTGTCCCCAGGGCATGCCGCCTGCGTTGTACAGGGAAACGGCGCAGAGGCCCGCCGAAACGAGAATAACAAGGCAGTAGGCTCTGGCCTCGCTGTTGCGCAAGACTTCCCGGTACTTCCCCCGGAAAAGCCGCCGGAGGAGATTGAAGTTGAAACCCGCCAGGATCATGAAGACGATGCAGACCCACTCAATAAACGGAGAGTGCCATGCGGCAATACCCTTATTCCGGGAACTGAAACCCCCGGTGGAAATGACGGAAAAGGCATGGAATACCGCGTCAAACAAGTCCATCCCGCCGATCAGGAGCAAGACGGCAAGCAGGGCGGTAAAGCCTGTATAGACAAGAGAGAGATTTTTTATGGTGGAACTGGTTTTCACTCCAGGTTTGCCGCTTTCCAGCCCCGTACTTTCAACATTCACAAACCGGAAACCCGTTCCTCCGGGAAGGGGGAGAATCGCCAGTGTGAGGAGGAGGATGCCCATGCCTCCAAGCCACTGGGAGAGGCCCCTCCAGAAAAGCAGAAGACGCGGCATGCCTTCCACATCGGTAATAAGTGTGGCGCCGGTGCCGGTGAAACCCGAAACACTCTCAAAAAACGCATCAATAAAACAGGGCAGGACGCCGGAGAAAAAATAGGGGAGGGCGCCCAAAAGGCAGACAAAAACCCAGGCCAGACACACCGGAAGAAAGCCCCCGGAATTGCGGCCGGTTCCGCCGAAAACAGCTCCTCTCAAATTCGTTCGCCTTTCATTTTGAAGGGCCGAAGAACCTTTCGATTTCAGCTTCATTGCCGTTTTTGGCTATCAGGGCGATCTTGTCCCCGGCCTTGAACATATAATCCCCCAGGGGAATAAAGGAATTGCCCTCCCGGTTGACCAGCATCACAAGGCCCCCACCTGGGAGACTGAAGGCCGTGATCGGTTTTTCCGCGGCCGGGGAATCGGGTCCAATCTCTATCTCGATGATACCGATACTCCCGTCCCCAAGCCGGTGGACTCCCCTGATCCCGCCCCCGAGAAGGCGGGAGAGGATAGAATCCACCACCACCGTTTTCATGGGGATTACCACGTCCACTCCAAGCTGGCGGGCTATGGTTTCGTAGCCGGAGCCTGTTACCAGGGCAATGGCCCGCCTGACCCCGCGGGATTTAAGGTAGATGGCGGCTATTATGTTGAGTTCCTGGTTCGCGGTAGCGGTAATGATAAGGTCAAGGTCTCCGATCCTCTCTTCGGCAACAAAGCTTTCATCGGAAATATCCTCGTTAAGGATCAATGCTTCGGGGAAACGGGCGGCAAGATCCTTGCAAACTCCGTAGTTCTGCTCGATGATTACCACACGGCGGCTGTTTTTGGGTATAAAGGATTTTAAAAAGGAGAAAAGATCCCCTTTCAGCCCGGATTCAGAATCCCGATCCAAAAGTCCTCCGGCAATGAGGGCTCCAACCCGGCCGCCGCCCACGATGCCTATTCTCCGCAGGGGTTTTTCGGTACGCCCCGCCAGCTTGAAGACATGATCCATCTCCGCTTCCTGGGCCAGAATGTGGATACGGTCATCCTTGACCAGGGTGGTGGAACCTTTTGGAAGAAGACTTTCCCCCCTCCGTTCCACAAGGGTAACAAGGCTTTCCTCTTGTACAAGGGAGCGATAATCGGTTAGCTTGAGTCCGTCAAAGGAACTTCCCGCGGCTATATCAATGGAACCTAATTCGTAGGGAGTATCCGCAAAGGCCAGAATGTTGCCGATGGCTCCGTGGGCCAGGGCACTTAGAACCGCCCTGGAAGATTCAACATCGGGATGCACAAAGTGATCGACCCCCAGCAGATGCGTCCCTTCTCCGGTTTGATTCAGGCGGACATAATCATCATTCCTTACCCTGGCTATTTTTAAGAGTTCAGGATAACAGGATGCGGCAAGACCGCAGGTGATCATGTTTACTTCGTCGGAATCGGTAACGCAGACCAGGGCATCGGCTTTGACAATGCCGGCCTCCTTCAGCGCGGAGAGCTTGTTGCCTTCATCATGGAGGACAAGGCAGTCCAGCCGGTTGGAAGCATGGCGGGCACGCTCCTCATTGGACTCTATCAGGGAAACATCGTGTTTTTCCTGTACCAGATGGCGGGCCAACTGGGTGCCGACAAGACCCGCTCCGACAATGACAACGCGCAAATTTTTACCCTATCACCGTTCCCAGGAATTCTTCCCCGTGGAGGAGCCTTTCAAGGTTGGGGAGATTCTTCCCCGCGGCGCATATAACCTTGATGCCGATTTTGGCCGCGTGACGGCTGGCCACGGGGTCAAAGGGCACGTTTTTGCCGGGGATCCATTCTTCCCCTACCATGGCCCGGAAATCCGTCCAGGAGATCCTGTCTATGGGCTTTGCGTCGGGATTTTTCCGGGGATCGTCGGTGTAGACCTGTTCAATGTTGGAGAGGTTTATCACCGTGTCCGCCTGGAAGCGTTCCGCCAGCAGTACCGCATCGTAATCGGAGGAAAAGCCCGGTTTCCAGCCGGAAGCCACCAGTACCCGGTCGGAGAGAGGCCCTGCCTGGGTAGGGTCTGTAACAACCGGCTGGCCGCACCACTCGGCCATTACCGCCCGGATAAGCTGGGCATTGAGCCGTGTGGCCATAACGCCGATCCAGTCGGCCTCGTCATTGCTCCGTCCCCCCGCTGCCCGGTATGCCTGCTGCCAGACCCTGGCGGGCCCGCCGCCGCCGGTAACGAATATAAAGCGCCTCTTTTCATCTTCTTCAAGGAATCTGCGGATCAGGGCCGTAAAATCCTTGAGAAACGCCGTATCAACCGTATCGGGGGCCACGATAGACCCCCCCAAAGAAATGACCGTAACCATATCCGCTCCTTCAATAGAATTTTCGCGAAACCAGCCGGGTTTTGCAGGAATCTACTGTACGTAGACTCCTGTAATCGTGATGTCTCCCCAGAGGGATGAATAAGACTCAAGTCCCCCCGATGCTTCCTCCCAGAGGTTTTGCATGGCATAATCCCGGTTGCGGACCGCCGAACGCCCGCGGGGATCCATGGGGGACAGAATCGTCTGATCCCGGGAAAAGCAGATCCTCATGTTGTCCAGGTTGCCGAAGTACCAGGATGCGGAATTTTCCCTCAGCATGAAGGTCGAAGGCGCCGCTCCCGCGCCAAGCGCGGGATCTGCCGGCACCCAGCCGAAGCCGTCTATCCAGAATTCCGCCCAATAGTGACGCTGGGTTCCCCGGTTACGCAGAACCAGGACACCGGCGTCGGGTATGGCAGGAATGCCTGCCGCACGGGCAAGGGCGCAGAAGAGAAGACTCGCCTGGTACGCGTCGGCAGTCTTCGTTTGCAGGGCTTCAAGCGCCCCTCCGTTACGGGAACCATTCAGAATACGAATCTCCCTGAGCATCCATTCGTAGATCCGCTGGGCCTTTATATAGGGATTTTTTTCCCGCCCAATAATACTATCGGCGGTTTTCTTTATCTGTTCATCATCAGAAGGAATCAGGGGGGAAGGCATGGAATAGCGGGGAGAGGCATTGTTCTCCTGCTTTATCTGCTGGGCATTGATGACGGTTTCCTGGGCAAAGACCTCTACCTGATAGCTCTGGGTGATGGAAGCCGTCTTGCCGGGGCCCTGATCCCTAAGCTGAAAGAGACTTGTCCCCCGGTAGTTTTCCACAAAAGGTTCCCGGTTTCGGTTGAGGAGCGATACATTTCTCTGGGACGCCGAAGAAACCGGCTGAGGTATCCAGAGGTAGAGGCTGTTGGGGCCGGATGCCTCCTGCACGGAAACATCTACCGTATAGGAAATTGTATAGCTCCGTTTGTCCCTGAAGGTTTTGGTTCCCGGCCCCCGTGCAAGCTCAAGGAAAACAGGCCGGGAATTCCCCCTGGGGCTCCTCAGTTCCAGGTTTCCGCTTACCGCCCCGTCGGGTACACGGACTCTTATCTCCCTTTCACTCCAGTATTCATAGCCCCCTTCGCTATCCGAAACCTCAATCGCCTTGTTGTTTTGCGTTTCCGCCGGGGCCGAGGGGGAACTTTCCGCGGTCCAGGAGAAGAAGATCCCGCTTCGTTCACGGGAATTGCCAAAACCGCTGCCCTGAATGTTAAGAAGGGAGCCCACGGAGGCCGGTTCAGGGCTCAGCGAAACAATCCGGGGGGCAAGGCCCGATTCTTCTCCCTGAACAGACCGGGGAATGGCAGCCCTGTTGGAAAAAAGGGCGCCGTTGCTCCTCTTTCCGCCCACATGGACGTAGATCAGCCCGGATTCCCCGAATTCCGGTACCCTGAGGCTGATTATATCGTCCTGCCACCGGATATAGGATGTGCTGGTAGGGGAAGAACCGGCTATGGTGATGTATGATTCGGCCTGTTCTTCGCCGAAACCTTCGCCGTATATGTTGAGAAGCTGGCCTATTACCCCGATAGGAGGGTCAATATAGCTGATGCGGGGAGCTTTTTCCGAACAGGAGAGAAAAAAAAAGGAGAAAAAAATACCTGTGAGGACTCTCCTCAACGGGGTTCCCTCGCCGTCTGCTCTTCCGTATAGGGCCGCAGAGCCAGCTTTATCTCAATCAGGGCATCGTCCTGGGGCTGCTTCTGCCCAAGAGGAAAGAAAAGAACCTCTTCCCCGAATTCCAGGGGAATGGTCTGAATGCTGGTAAAGTAACGTATCCCCTCACCGGGCATTTCGATCCATATCTGCCCCTGGGCTACCAGAAAACTCTTTCCTTTCGACTGAATGTAGGGGGTGAACTGGGCCGCAATGATAATATTTGCCCCGACCATTTTAAGGCCGACAGGTCTGCCGGGAATCGTGACTTTTGAATTGACCGAATTCCAGACCTCTTCCTGACCGCCTTCCAGAATCCGGGCAATCATGTCGATTACCACCGCCCTGTCCTTAAACGCGGGGAGAATTTCCTCCAGGCCCGAATCCTGGGCTGCAAGCGTTGTCCCGGCCACGAGGAGCAGGAAGCCGCCAATAACACCATTCCGCATCATCAAGAGGGGAGTCATGCGGCGAAGCTTCGGGCACACTCCGGCGGCGGACTTGCACCGATAGCTTTGGTCCCGGCTGACTTTCAAGGGGCGCTTCTCCGGTAATCGGCGGCTTTAAGGATGGTCGGCTCCCCGGCTGAACGGAAATTCCGGCTTTCGGGGAGTTTCAGAATTACAAAATCCGCGTTGTCGTGGCTGCCCAGGTATTGCAGTACCTCTCCCATATTGGTAACAGGAATCGTTTCATTGAGACTGCCTTCGATACTTCCCGCAGCAGCCATGGCAGGAACAGGCTGTACGGCAGGCTGCCGGGCCGCAAGCAGGGTGATCAGGGCAATGAGTCCGGCTGCAGCCGCTGCCGCCGCCGGGAGAGGTATCGAGATACGCTGCCTCCAGAACCCGTTTACCCGGTAAAAACCCCCTGCTTTTGAACAGGTGATACGGCTGTTGAGAGTATTCCAGACCCGTTCCCGGGCCGGTTCGGGAGAAGGAGTTTCCAAACGCGTGGAGAGGCTTCGATAGCTTTCAATGCGTTCCCTGCAGCGGGGGCAGGACTCCAGGTGGGAAACAAGCTTTTCTTTCCAGGGGGAAGGAAGTTCCCCATCTGCAAAAACTGAAAGAATTTGATGATCAGGACACATCTTTTCCATCCTTGCCGGGATCGGCTTCCGCGGAATTTGATTTAGCGGAATCAGATTTCGGCTCCTTTTCCTCTGCCAAAAGCCCGGATAAACGTTCCCGGGCTCTGAATACCCGTACTTTTACATTTCCTTCGCTGATCCCCAGAGCACGGCCTATTTCTTTGTAATTAAGTTCACCATACTCCTTTAAGATCAATACTATTCTTAAATTTTCAGGAAGTTTTTCCAGCGCTTCCTGAACTTCGGCCAGGGTTTCCTTTTTGAGAAGGTCGCCTTCACCGGTTTCCACCTGCCGGCTGTCTTCCCGAAAAGCCCGCTGGTACGCCTTCCGTTCCCGTTCTTTACGTTTTGCATAGTTCAGGGAGGCATTTTTAACCACCCGGATAAGCCAATATTTTGCCTCCTCGGGGGAGGGGAAAACCATATTCTTTTCATGGAGCCGGAAAAAAGCCTCCTGGCAGAGGTCTTCCGCGGCTTCTTCACTGGCGGCAATTCTATAGGCCACCCGGTAAAGAATGGGAAAACAGGTATCATATAACCGGCGGAACTCCGCCATGGACATCTGCCCGCGGGATATTTTCCGTTCCTGCTGCCCATCGTCCTCTCCACTTATCATTGATAACAAGTATCTGCCCCAATTGTTACATTTTTTCGCGCCCCGGCTACCCGCATGAATCGAAACCTCCGATTCAAATTTTAAGATTGCCGGCGCCAGCTTGTTCCCGAAGGGCTGTCCTCGAGGAGTATACCCCGTTCCCTGAGCCCTGTCCGTATACTATCCGCCCTGGTGAAATCCTTTGCCTTTTTTGCG